>CAMBXY010000120.1 GCA_945871945.1 Bordetella parapertussis | reverse complement strand
AAGCCAGGCGCCTATTTCTTTATCGCCAATGGCGAGGGGCAGCACCGCGAGATGGGCCACGGCGGCGGTCCCTGCACCTTGCACAACCCCAGTTACGACTTCAACGACGACCTGATTCCTTTGGGTGGCACAGTCTGGGTGCGCATGGTTGAGGAGTTTTTGGCACCTGCTTAAAAGCCACTCACTCGCCGGCTGGCGCTTTGTACATCTGCAGCAAAGCCAGTATGTGCGCTTTGGGTTGCTCTTGCAAATAGGGCAGCAGCAAGCCCAGCACTTGCTGGGCACCTCGCGACACCCCGCTTTGCGCATTGGCGTCTTCCAGTGCATGGCGCGGGTCGCGCACATATTCATAACTCAGCCACCAGGTCAGCATGACCAGCATGTGGGTGGCGCTGCTGTCGCGTTCGGTGGGGTTTTGCGTAAGCCAACCCTTGTCGCTCAATTGGGCCAGCAAAGTTAGAAAAGCTTCATGTTTGTCGGCCAAGACGTGTTTGACGGCTTGTTCGAGTTGGCGGTATTTGCTGAGTAAATCATTCAAGTCGCGGTACAAAAACCGGTGTCGCCACACCAATTCAAACAGCGAGTGCATGAAAAACCAAGCGTCTTCCAAGTCCTTGACGTCTTTGGCGGCAGGCAGCAAGGCCTGCAAATCACTTTGGTAATGGCCAAACAAGGTGTTGACGATGTCTTCCTTGCCAGGGTAGTGGTAGTACAAATTGCCCGGGCTGATGCCGACATCGGCGGCGATCAGGGTGGTGGCGACATTGGGCTCGCCAAAGCGATTGAACAAGCCCAATGCGCTGGCCAGAATCCGCTCGGCGGTGCGACGCGGTGCTTTGCTGGCCATGGTTGTCAGCCTTCAGACCTTGGTTTTTCGAGAAGCGGCCAACTGCTGCTCCAGCAATTCCACCCGCGCTTGTAAGTCTGCCAAATCTTGCGCACTGGGCAGCCCCATGCTTTTCAAGGCCTTGGCCACCCGCTCCTCAAAAATGCTCTCCAGCTTGTCGATTTGCCCGCTGGCACTTTCCCCGAATTGGCTGGCCATGTGGCTCATTTTTTCAGCGGCTTGGGCCATTTTGGCTTGGGCTTGTTGGGTGCTTTGTTGCAGTTGCGAGCCTTCTTTGACCAAGTTCTCATAGACCTTGCTGCCTTCTTCCTGCGCTTTGGCAAAAGCACCCAAGCCAGCCAGCCAAATATGCTGGGCCGAATCTTTCATGCGCTGGCTCATTTCTTGAGGATCAAATTCGGGCGGGGTGCTGGCCATGAGGAGCTCCTGTGAATGGTTAAAATTCATCATAGTCCACTGGCACCACCTCGACTCCTGCTCTTCATCATTCTTGAGCTATAAACTAAACACCTACAATTTTCAAAACAAATATAAAAACCTAAATCATGTTGTGGTACGCCGTTCATTCCCGCCCCAAGCAAGAAATACGTGCTTTAGAAAACTTACAAAACCAAGGCTTTGAGACGTGGTTGCCTATGCTCACGATTGAAAAATTGCGCCGCGGCCGACTCGCCGAAGTTACCGAGCCCATGTTCAGCCGCTATTTGTTCATTCGCTTGGACACCGAGCAAACCAACTGGGCCCCTATACGTTCCACTTTGGGCGTGAGCCGTTTGGTAAGTTTTGGCAACCGGCCTGCGCCTATCGCAGATGATTTAATTCAAACTTTGCGCCAAATGCCCGACCGCGCGCCCGAGCGCTTGCTGCAAGCTGGCCAAGCGGTGCGCATGATTGACGGACCTTTGAAAGGCTTGGAGGCTGTGTACCAGCAAGCCGATGGCGAGTTGCGCGCCATGGTGTTGGTCGATTTAATGAGCAAACAACACAGCGTCTTGGTTGAAATGCAGCATTTGTTCCCTGTCACAATCTGAGCATGAATACGCATCCCCAGCATTTGGCCATCATCATGGACGGCAACGGCCGCTGGGCCAAAAAGCGCTTGATGCCGCGCACCGTCGGTCATGCGCGGGGTGCCGCCAATGTGCGCCACATCGTCAAAGCCGCCCATGCCTTGGGCTTGCGCTACCTCACCTTGTTTGCTTTCAGCTCGGAAAATTGGCGCCGCCCCCCCGAGGAAGTCTCGGCGCTGATGGGCTTGTTTTTGCAATACCTCGAATCCGAAGTCGCCGAATTGAAAGCCGCTGGCATTCGTCTGCGCGTGATTGGCGACCGCAGTGCGTTTGCCCCCATGTTGCAGTCGCGCATAGACCAAGCTGAACAAGAAACCGCTGAGAACACTGGCCTGAACTTGACCATCGCCGCCAATTACGGCGGGCAGTGGGATGTGCTGAGCGCCGTGCGGGCTTGGCAGGCCGCGCATCCCGATCGGTCTTTGCAAGACCTCGATGCCCAAGCTTTGTCTTTGCATTTAAGTACTGCCGATTTACCCGACCCCGAGTTGCTGATTCGCACCGGTGGTGAGTCACGCATCAGCAATTTTTTGCTTTGGCAAACGGCTTACACCGAGTTGTATTTCACCGATTTGCATTGGCCCGATTTTGATACGGCGGCTTTGGGCAAAGCCTTGTCTTGGTATGCACAGCGTGTGCGTCGTTTTGGTCGCACCGATGAGCAGGTGTTAAACCCCCCACCCGATGGCCATTACCCCTCGCCTGAGCTTGTGATCAAGAAAGACTTAAAGATAGGCTAATATCTCGCCTGCAGGTAAATAGCCACACTAGTTTCGAGCGCCTGCAACCCATGGGCATTGTGTGCCCCGTTTCTTAGTTTTAAACACATCACCGACAGGCCTACCTTTATGAAGAACGAAAACCGCGCCCCGCATCCTCGCAAGGACCATGCACAAACCCGCAGTGGTCGCTGCATTGCCTTGATAGACAGCAATTACATGGCTTGGTTGCTCAAGCAAAGCACAGACACCGATGCCGAGTCCGAGTCCGAAGCCGAGGCCTATAACCGCCAAGCTTTGATTCCCACTTTGGTGCAAACTTTGAAACAAGCAGGTTTGGCATTGGATGTGCAACGCGTGTATTGGTATACCGACAACCCAGACAGCCAGTTTCCCCAAGACCAAATCTTGCGTGCCCTCGACGTCACCAGTGGCGAGCCCAGTGAAGTTGCGTTCAGCGCCATGTCCGCTGACATTGCCCGCTTGTCTGAGCGCAAGGCCTGCGAGCATTTGTTGATTGCCAGCGATGACGACCGTTTGACCGGCAGCATCGATGAAGCCCAGCTGCACGGACTGAATGTTTATCTGTTGGCCGACGAGTCGGCGCGCCACATGGATCAGCTCATCAACGAAGACCCCGCTTGGTGTCGTTTATTGGCGCAAGCCGATCGCCGTGTCTTGCTCATGCCCCAAGCCGCCCGAGAGTTAACTGCCCAGCCACGCGCGGCGGCAGCGCCCACGGCAACCCATGACCCCGAGTTGGTGCGTAGCAAGCTGCAAGAAGTGGTCGATGGTTGGTGGGACGATGAGCCGGAGGATTTGCGTGAAGATTTGCGCGACGAATTGCGTGGCAGCCATGGCATCCCCCAAGAGGTTGATCGCCATATGCTGCTGCGTGTGCGCCGCGCACTCGACAGACCCCTCAGCTTTCCCGAGAAGAAAATTTTGCGCGAAATGGTGCGCAACAAGGTCTTGGGCGTCACCGAAGAAAGCCTGCCTGCATGACCATTGTGGTGACCGGCGGCGCTGGTTTCATCGGCAGCAATTTTGTCCATACTTGGTTGGCTCAGCACGATGAAGTGCTGGTCAATCTGGACAAACTCACCTATGCCGGCAACCTGCGCAATTTGCAATCTCTCGCAGGTGACCGCCGACACCATTTTGTGCAAGGCGATATTGGCGACACCACGCTGGTGAGTCAATTGCTGGCCACCCACCAGCCGCGAGCGGTTTTGCATTTCGCTGCCGAGTCGCATGTCGACCGCTCGATTCATGGCCCCATGGACTTCATACAAACCAATGTGGTGGGAAGCTTTCAGTTGCTCGAATCGGTTCGGGCTTATTGGGCTGGATTAGCCGCTCCGGCCAAGCAAGATTTTCGGTTCTTGCATGTCAGCACCGACGAGGTGTATGGCAGTTTGGCGCCTGATGCCCCAGCCTTCAGCGAAACCCACGCATATGAGCCCAACAGCCCTTATTCGGCCAGCAAGGCGGCCTCAGACCATTTGGTCAGAGCTTGGCACCACACCTACGGCTTGCCGGTGCTCACCACCAACTGCTCGAACAACTATGGGCCGTATCACTTCCCTGAAAAACTCATTCCACTGGTGATCCACAATGCCTTGGCAGGCAAGCCCTTGCCTATTTATGGCGATGGTATGCAGGTGCGCGATTGGTTGTATGTCGAGGACCATTGCAGGGCCATCATGCGGGTGCTGCAAGACGGTCGCTTGGGTGAAACCTATAACGTCGGCGGTTGGAATGAAAAGCCCAATATCGAGGTGGTGCGCACCCTTTGCGCTTTGCTCGATGAGTTGCGGCCCCGCCCCGATGGGCAGTCTTACGCCTCGCAAATGACCTTTGTCAAAGACCGCCCTGGGCATGACCGGCGCTATGCGATTGATGCGCGCAAGTTAGAGCGTGAACTGGGTTGGCGACCGCTTGAAACTTTCGAGACCGGTTTGCGTAAAACCGTTCAGTGGTATTTGAGCCATGGCGACTGGGTAGAGGAAGTGACCAGCGGCAGCTACCGTGCATGGATAGGCCAAAACTATGGCAGCTGATGGCGTTGTGCTGTTTGGGGCAGACGGTCAGCTAGGCCACGCCTTGCAAGCCGAGTTAGCCCTGTTGGGGCGGCTGATTCCCTTGACACTGAGCGATGTGGACATTGCCGATGCGCAGGCTTTAAGAGCCATCATTCGCCAGCATGCGCCGCGTTACATTGT
>CAMBXY010000119.1 GCA_945871945.1 Bordetella parapertussis | reverse complement strand
GAGCGCTTTGGCGCCATCCGCGTTTACTGCAGCGAGTTCAAGGCGCTCAAGCACACGCTGAGCGGCAGCTCTGAGCGCACGCTGATGAAGCTCATTGTGGACGACGCCAGCGACCGTGTGGTGGGCCTGCACATGGTGGGCGATGAGGCTGGCGAGATCGTGCAGGGCTTTGCCGTGGCCATGAAGGCCGGTGCCACCAAGGCCGTGTTTGACGCCACCGTGGGCATTCACCCCACGGCGGCTGAAGAGTTTGTGACCATGCGCGAGGTCTCGCGGCGCTGAAGCTTCAAACAAGTTTTTGGCTACCTAAATTGACCCTGCTGCATGAAAACGCTTGCGCTTTGGTGTCATTTTTATACAATGAGTGCATTGATATTTATTGATGGAGATATATCAAATGGCAAACGTGAATGTAAGAAACCTGCCCGACGAAGTGCATCGGGCCATCCGAATCCAAGCCGCCCACCATGGTCGCAGCACCGAGGCGCAAATCCGCGACATCCTGGAGCGGGCAGCTAAGCCGGAGGGGCGCGTGAAACTTGGCTCGTACTTGGCTGCCATCGCCCGCGAAGCTGGCGGCCTGACCGATGAAGAACACGCCTTGTTTGAGAGCGTGCGCATCAAGTCTGCGGCTCGTGCGGTGAGTTTCGAATGATCCTGCTCGATACGAACGTGGTTTCGGAGCCGCAGCGCCGGCAACCCAATGCCCGCGTCCTTGAATGGCTCGACGCGCAAGCGCTGGAAACGCTCTACCTGTCCGTGATCACGGAAGCCGAGCTGCTTGCCAAGTCCCGCGCTGCCGGCTTGGCGGTCGAAACGGCCGATGCCTTCATTGCAGCCGTCGCCCTCGCTAACAGCTTCGCCGTCGCCATGAAGCAATGCCAACGACCCCCGGCCAAGCATCCCGCATGAGCAAGTCATGGCCCGGATGGATGCCCAGCTTGCCCGCTTGAGAGAGGGTAGGCCAACAGAACACAGGGCGCAGAAAACGCCGCAACTTTATTAGAGGAAAGAGCTATGTCGGCTGGAGATTGGAAAGAAATGTTTAGCGCTGCGGAAACTGGCGATTTGGAATTGTTGCGACATCACCTCTCTGCCAAAGTTGATCCCAATTACCAACACCCAGAATACATGTGCACGCCTTTGATCGCGTGCATTTTGAAGGGGCATTACGAAGCAGCGGCTTTGTTGTTGCAATGGGGTGCAAATCCACAATTACGCTCAGAGGGTGAAGCGATGACTCCACTGGAGGCCGCCTGCCATCGGCGCGATCCAGCCTTGATTCGTTTGATTGAAGGCTCGATGAACGTGCGTCATACTGAAACTTCAGTGCCTGTCAAATCAAGTGATGGCTAGGACATATGAGCTACCATGATGGGTTTGTGGCACCACAAAATTGGGCTAAATACCTACAACCATGCCGCCATGAAGACCGCTGGCGCTAAAAAATTGAGCAAGTGAAAAATAAGCGACAAGGTATCCATTTAAGGATTTTATAATTCCCACCATGTCAGTATGGGCGTTAGGACTTAACCACACAACCGCTCCCTTGGATTTACGGGGAAGGTTTGCGTTTGCTATTGAGCAAGTCGGGCCCGTGCTCGATAGTTTGAAACACAGCTTTGGCTCGCAAACCGAGGCCACCATTCTCTCAACTTGTAACCGCACCGAAATTTATTGCGCCTCGCAAGAAATCGCCATGCCCCAAACTTTGCAATGGTTGGCGCAGTCCGGCGGCGTAAGCCCAGACAGCTTGCATAACCACATTTACACCTTGGTGGATGACGAAGCCGCAAGACATGCGTTTCGCGTTGCCAGTGGGCTTGACTCCATGGTCTTGGGAGAACCGCAAATCTTGGGGCAAATGAAGGACGCGGTGCGGGTGGCCCGCGAAGTGGGCACTTTGGGCACCACCTTGCACCAAATGTTCCAACGCTCATTCGCCGTGGCCAAGCGAGTGCGCAGCTCGACCGAAATTGGCGCGCACAGCATCAGCATGTCGGCGGCCTCAGTCCGACTGGCGGCGCAGTTGTTTGAAGACCTGAGCAAAATTAATGTGCTGTTTGTGGGCGCTGGCGAAATGATTGAGCTGTGTGCCACCCACTTCGCCGCCAAAAACCCCAAATCGATGATGGTGGCCAACCGCACCCAAGAACGCGGCGAGCGTTTGGCGATTCAATTCAAAGCCGATGTCATGCGTTTGGCTGACTTGCCCGACCGACTTCACGAGTTTGACGCCGTCATCAGTTGCACCGCCAGCACCTTGCCGCTGATTGGCTTGGGTGCTGTCGAGCGCGCACTGAAAAAGCGCCGCAACCGTCCCATGTTCATGGTCGATTTGGCCGTGCCACGCGACATCGAGCCGGAGGTGAAATCGCTGCGCGATGTCTACCTCTACACCGTTGACGATTTGTCTCAAGTAGTGCAAACCGGCCAAGCCAGTCGGCAAGCGGCGGTGGCCGAGGCCGAGGTCATCATTGATGCGGGCGTGCAAAGTTTTGTCAATTGGCTGGACCAGCGCAGCGATGTGCCTTTGATTCAACAACTCAACCAACAAGCCGAAATGTGGCGCTCAAGCGAGCTACAAAAGGCGCAAAAACTCATCGCTAAGGGCGAGCCTGTCGACAAGGTGATGGATATTTTGTCTAAAAACCTCACCCAAAAAATGCTGCATGGCGCCATGTCAGAGCTGCACTCGGAAGACAGCGGCACGCGCCAACAAGCACGCCAAGCCATCGAACATTTCTTCTTGCGCAGCTCGCGTTAGCTGGCGCAACCCCGATGAAAACTTTCATGCGCGCTCAGCTTGAGCGTTCGGTACAACGTTTGTCCGAGCTGGATTTTTTGCTATCCCGCGAAGACATCATGCAAGACATGACACAGTTCTTGGTCTTGTCGCGTGAACACGCCGAGGTGGTGGCACTGGTCACGCCCTATCAAAAATGGCTGCAATACCAGCAAGACAGCGCCTCCGCCCAAACCATGCTGCTCGACCCGGACGCGGATGTTCAGGCCATGGCGCAAGAAGAAATCAGCAACGCCGAGCCCGCCCTCTTGGCCTTGGAAGCACAGTTGCAGCGCATGCTGCTGCCCAAAGACCCGGATGATGCGCGCCATGCATTTTTGGAAATCCGCGCTGGCACGGGCGGCGACGAATCAGCTTTGTTTGCCGGCGACTTGTTGCGCATGTACACCCGCTATTGCGCCAGCCAAAACTGGCGGGTTGAGGTCATCAGCGAATCCCCCAGCGAGTTGGGTGGCTACAAAGAAGTGGTGATACGCATTGAAGGCACCAGTGTTTATGGCGCGCTCAAATTCGAGTCGGGCGGTCACCGCGTGCAGCGTGTGCCGGCCACCGAAACACAGGGGCGTATTCACACCAGCGCCTGCACGGTGGCGGTGTTGGCCGAACCCGATGAGCAAGAGGCCATCAAAATCAACCCCTCCGATTTGCGTATCGACACCTATCGCGCCAGCGGTGCGGGTGGCCAGCACATCAACAAAACCGACTCGGCGGTGCGCATCACCCACTTGCCCACCGGCATCGTGGCCGAGTGCCAAGACGGGCGCAGCCAGCACAGCAACAAAGCCCAAGCTCTGCGGGTGCTGACCGCGCGCATCCAAGAAAAAGACCGCAGTGAGCGCGCTGCCAAAGACGCCGCCGAGCGTAAAAGCCTGATTGGCAGCGGTGACCGCTCTGACCGCATTCGCACCTACAACTTCCCGCAAGGTCGCTTCACCGATCACCGCATCAATCTGACGCTGTATAAATTGCTGGCCATCATGGAAGGCGACTTGGGCGATGTGGTGGAGGCTTTGCAGGCTTATGAAGCGGCCGATCAGCTCGCTCAGCTGGAGGACGCAAGCTAAGATGTCGTGCCCATCGGTGGCGGAATGTCTTGAAGGGACACAGATACCATGACCTCGCCCAACCAAGGTTTGTACCTTTTCGAAAAGTTCGATGTCGGCGTGATCCACTTGGATGCGCATCGCAGCGTCTTGGCCATGAACGACTATGCACGGCGGGTTTTGCCTGTGGCCGAAAAGCAGCCCTTTGACAAATTGGTCACCTCGTTCCACCCTGAACGCTCCAAGCCTAAAGTCAATTTTTTATTAGACGAGGCCTCGGGTTGCCCCATGGCCAATGCAGTGCCGATGACCATGATCATCAACATCCCCGAGCAGGTGTTGCTGATCAAGGTGAGCCGATTGGGCAACGAAAAAAACGAGACCACGGGTTTTGTTCTGGTGTTCTATGACGTCACACAGGTGGTCGCTCAGGAACCCGCTTTGGCCGAAATCCCCGCTCGTAATATGCGTTTGTCGCGCATCCCGATGGTCTCCAACCAAAAAGTCTCGTTTGTCGATACAGGGGATGTCTTGTCGCTGGAGTCGCAAGCGCACTACACCCGTGTGCTCACGCGTGAGGGCTACCATTTTTGCAATCTGAGTATCGGCGACCTGCAATTGCGACTGGACCCCGCACAATTTATGCGGGTACACCGCTGTTTCATCATCAATTTGCAAGCGGTACAAGAATTGGGCCGCGAGGGCAGCAAGACCCATGTGATTCTCAAAGGCAAACACAGCCAACCTGTGCCGGTGTCGCGAGCAGAAGTGGGACGCTTGCGAGAAGCACTGGGCATCATTTAAGGCTGTTTAGGGTGTTGTGCCTAGGGTATGTCCTAGTTATTTAGAGAGTCAGTAAATTCCCTTATTGCAAAAATCTAAAATCTTGATCAAGTCATTTCATGCTTGAAAAGTACTATTTCATGCGATAAATAGACGCATAAAAGATAAAAACCTTAGAAACCCAGTGTGTTGCACAGGAAAGGCATTTTGCCCAATACTCATTAATTGTTTTTTATACCTAACCTCAGGAGACCCAGATGATTCCACCGCGTT
>CAMBXY010000118.1 GCA_945871945.1 Bordetella parapertussis | reverse complement strand
GGGCAAGACTTGCCATTTTTGTTGAGCCATTCTTTAGCGCGCTCTTCTCGCTGTTGCGCGTCATTGATGGTGTAAGCCAAAGCCTTGAACTCGGAGGCCGAGCAGGCCGTAACAGCCGCAACAGGCGCATTCGGCTTGGCAGGCACAGAAGGCACAGCAGGCTTAACAGGCGCAGCAGGCGTTGCTGTGTCCTTATATTGTGCATAAACACTGAGCGCACAAAATAGACTGATAAAAACACAACAGGATTTATAAAGTTGAAAGTTAGCTAAGGTTAGTTTTTGCATAAACCACATTTTATAGACAAGCAGAAAAACCACCAAGGCTTGGTAATGACCAAGGCTTGCTTGAAATGCCATTGCATTACTCTAGAACAAATTGAGAGGCGTTTTTGCCGCAAAAGGGGGCGTAAAAATTCTTGATGATGGCCATGTCTGCATCCAAGTCGCCGGTGGGCACAAACGCTGGACCGAGTCCTGAGGTTTTGCTGCCAAAATCTAAAAACCCCAACACAATCGGCACTTGAGCTTCAAGCGCAATATAGTAAAAACCGGTCTTCCATTGTCGCGACTGTGCTCGCGTTCCTTCTGGCGGAATGACCAAATGCAACTCTCCCGCTGCTTTGCGTAATGCTTGGGCAGACGCAGACACCGTATTGCTTGACTTAGAGCGATCGATGGCGATGCCGCCCAGCCAGCACATCACACCTTTAAAGGGGAAACGAAAAATTTGGATTTTCCCCATCCAATGGATATTCAATTCAAGAGCGAAAGCCACCAACAAGGTGTAAGGCAAATCCCAGTTGCTGGTGTGAGGCGCTGCAATGATGACGCTTTTGGGGGTATTGCTAGGCATTTCCCCTAGTAACTTCCAGCCCGCCAAATGCAAAATCAATCTTGAAAACCTTTTGAGCAAAGGGCTAAGGAGTGGCGTGGTGAAAATCGTCAAGCGCATACAACTACATTTAAAAGTTATTAACCAACGATACCATTAGAGTCATGCCAAAGTCTCACAAGACAATCAATTTTTATCGACTATGTTTGGCGATGTTTGGACCTTGGTTCATGGGGGCGTCATTCGCCCAAGTCGAAGCTGCCATTCCCGCCCCCATAGATAAAGTCATGACTGAAAAAATATGGGTGTTTATCAAACAAGAAACCCAGGCCCCTGATAACTTGCCATTACCTCCTATTTTTTTTGATGAAAAAATACCCAAAGAGGCTAGGATGATGTTTCAATTTCCAAGCGAGGATGCGCCAGACAATAACCTGCAAATTTCTATTGGCACCCAAAGTACATACTTATGGAAACAGGAAATGTTTCTGTGGGCTTTGGGACATGAGTTAACCCACTATGCATTTCTTATGCAAGAAAATCAGTGGCAACAAAAGCCAATTTACGACAACAATATTCGGCACCACTGTAATGTGGAGTTCATGAGAGTCACCCGCGATATTGTGGAAATCATTTGGGAGCAATACCAAAGCGTTGTGAACCGAATGCGCATGTACAACGAAGTCTTCAAAAGCTGCGCGCGTCAGCCTCTTCAGTAACAAGCCTTGTCGGTTGAACTTTTAACGGGAAATGACTTTCACGCGAATGTTGTCAATAGCCAAATTGTGAGAGCGCAAATGGGCTGTCAAGGCTGGTAACAATTGACGTAATTTAGCCCCTGCTGCGTTGTGCGGTACCAGCAGACACCAACCTTGCTCATCCAAGGGGCCCGCCTTCACCAGACCTGCCAAACCCAAGGGCAAAAGGGTTTGAATGGCATTCAGACGGGCTTGCGACTGCTGGCTTATCTGCATCAAAGAGGACAGGCTGGCAGATTGGGCCATGGCTGCCAGCACAGGCGTGGCGGATCGAGATTTAGAAGAGGGTGGGGTCGCCATGCTTCGATTATGTAGCGATTGATGCAGAGGTTAAAATTAAGCCTTATTCATAAGGAATGTACGCTTAGCATAGCCACCCGGTTAATGCAAAGCGTACCGCTGGCATGGCATTTAATCTTTTGACCCAAATCTTCGGCAGTCGCAATGATCGACTGCTTAAGCAGTTTCGTAAATCCCTTGAGCGCATTAATGGACTAGAGGCCAGCTATGAATCGCTGAGCGACGAGGCCTTACGACATAAAACCATCGAGTTCAAGCAGCGCTTCTCTGATGGCGAGACGCTGGAAGCCCTTTTGCCCGAGGCTTTTGCGGTGGTCCGAGAAGGCTCTAAGCGGGTCATGAAGATGCGGCACTTTGATGTGCAAATGATGGGCGGTATTGCCTTGCACCAAGGCAAGATTGCCGAGATGCGTACCGGTGAGGGCAAGACGCTCACAGCCACCTTGGCTGTCTATCTGAATGCCTTAAGTGGCAAAGGCGTTCACGTAGTGACGGTGAACGACTATTTGGCTAACCGTGACGCCCAATGGATGGGTCAGCTTTACCAATACTTAGGCTTAAGTGTGGGCATCAACTTGTCCCAACTGAGCAAAGAAGAAAAGCAAGCGGCTTACCAATGCGACATCACCTACGGCACCAATAACGAATACGGCTTCGACTATTTGCGCGACAACATGGTGTATGAAGTTCATGACAGGGTTCAACGTGGTCTCAATTACGCCATCGTCGACGAGGTTGATTCCATCTTGATCGATGAAGCGCGTACCCCGCTCATCATCAGTGGGCAGGCTGAAGACCACACGGTGACCTATTTAGCGATGAACAAAGTGGTTCCTTTTCTCACCCGCCAAGAAGGCGAGTTGGACTTGCGAACCGGCGAAGGTGTTACCAAGCCGGGCGACTTCACCCTGGACGAAAAATCGCACCAAGTCTATTTGACAGAACTGGGCCATGAAAAGGCCGAGAAAGTGCTGTCAGAAATGGGTTTGTTGCCAGCGGGTGCTTCGCTTTATGACCCATTGCATATTGGTTTGGTGCATCACTTGTATGCAGCCCTTCGCGCTCAGCACCTCTACCACCGTGACCAACATTATGTGAATCAAAACGGTGAGATTGTGATTGTTGACGAGTTCACTGGACGCCTGATGTCAGGTCGCCGCTGGAGTGATGGTTTGCACCAAGCAGTAGAGGCCAAGGAAGGTGTGGCGATACAGGCAGAAAACCAGACCATGGCCTCTATCACTTTCCAAAACTATTTCCGTTTGTACGGCAAATTGTCTGGAATGACTGGCACAGCAGACACCGAGGCCTATGAGTTTCAGGAAATTTATGGCTTAGAAACCGTCATTATTCCCCCCAACAAAATCAGTAAGCGTGACGACCAACTTGATCGGGTTTACAAAACCACCGAAGAAAAATACAAAGCTTCGATTGAGGATATTCGCGAATGCCATAGCCGAGGTCAGCCCGTACTTGTGGGCACAACTTCTATTGAATTGTCGGAATTGTTGTCTGGCATGCTGTCCGCGGCAGGGCTTGCGCATCAGGTGCTTAATGCCAAGCAACATGCCAAAGAGGCGGACATCGTGGCGCAAGCTGGCGTTGTGGGCGCCATCACCATCGCGACCAATATGGCGGGACGCGGAACCGACATTGTCTTGGGTGGCAATATTGAAAAAACCGTCACGGGGATTGAGTCGGATGAGGCCATCAGTGAAGACTTAAAGGCCCAACACATTCTGGAACAAAGAGCTCTGTGGCAAAAAGACCATGAGAAGGTCAAGTCCGTGGGTGGCTTGCGCATCATCGCCACCGAAAGACATGAATCGCGGCGTATTGACAATCAATTGCGTGGCAGGTCAGGGCGTCAGGGAGACCCTGGCTCTTCGCGGTTTTATCTCAGCTTAGACGACTCTTTGATGCGGATTTTTGCGGGTGAGCGCGTCAAAGCCATCATGGACAGATTGCAAATGCCCGAGGGTGAGGCCATCGAAGCCAGCATGGTGACTCGCAGCATAGAAAGTGCGCAGCGCAAAGTAGAGGCGCGTAATTTTGATATTCGCAAACAACTGCTGGAGTACGACGATGTATCGAATGACCAGCGCAAAGTGATTTACCAGCAACGCAATGATATTTTGGATGCGCAAGATTTACGCTTTCAAATTCAAAGCTTGCGAGAAGGTTGTTTCACCGACTTGGTTCACCAGTATGTGCCCCATGAGTCTGTGGAAGAACAGTGGGATGTGGCGGGTCTGGAAAACGCCTTGCTCAATGAATGGCATTTGAAAATTGGGTTGAGCCAGCAAGTGCAAGATGCGCAAGCCATCACTGATGAAGATGTCGTCAGCACAGTGGTTGCGGCTGCCAATCAAAGCTTTGAAGAGAAGTTAAACAAGGTGGGCGTTGAGCAATTTATGCCTTTTATGCGAGCCGTGTTGCTGCAAAACATTGACAGCCATTGGCGCGAGCATTTGTCCTCACTGGATTATTTGCGACAAGGTATTCATTTGCGGGGATACGCACAAAAGCAACCCAAACAAGAATACAAACGCGAGGCTTTCGAGTTGTTTGGTCAACTCTTGGACATGGTCAAAAATGAAGTCACTCGCGTGTTGATGACGGTACAGATTGAGTCGTCCGAGCAAGTACAACTCGCTGCCGATAAGTTGGAGGAAAACGCTGAAGCGTTCTCCAACATCACTTATTCAGCACCCGATGAGACGGGCGCTGCACATGTATTTGCAGATAACTCAAGCCCTAACAGCAGCCCCGTCGTTGCTGTCGGTCGCAACGAACCCTGCCCCTGTGGCAGTGGTAAAAAATACAAGCAGTGCCACGGAAAGCTTGCCTGACATGCCTGTCAATCTGTCTGCGCCCCAAGCCTCTGATTTGTTGCCCGTTCCTGGGATTGACATTGGTACCGTAAGTGCCGGTGTTCGCAAAGCCAATCGCAAAGACCTGACGGTTTTTTCTTTGTCTGAGGGCACGTGTGTGGGTGCGGTTTTCACTCAAAACCGTTTTTGTGCAGCGCCTGTTCAGGTCTGTCAATCGCATATGCAAGCCCCGCAAGGCATACGCGCCTTGGTCATCAACACGGGCGTAGCCAATGCCGGCACCGGCGAATCGGGTTTGCTGCA
>CAMBXY010000117.1 GCA_945871945.1 Bordetella parapertussis | reverse complement strand
GCGCCGCCTTTTTTCAGTGGCACATAGCGGCCCACGATCTCGACCACATCGCTGCGGTTAATCAACTCTTGGATGAAAGACTGGGGGATGGCCATGTCAGTCGCCTGCGACCACACCTTCACGGCGAGGGTCGGCCGCGCCAAACCAATCGGCCCCAAGTCGCTGCAGCGCTTGCAAGCCACTGGGCATATCAATCTCTTTCACCGAGTGACCCAGAATTTTTAAATTCGACAAGGTGGCCGATGGAAACAAACCTGATTCGAGCAGCATGGGCGCATTGGCACCGGTCACGCCTGAATGCGGCAGGTTGATGGCTTGTTGCGCGTCTTGCTCCCAGTGCAGCATGGCCCACAAAGTTTGGGCGGTGAAGTGGATGATCATGGCCCCGCCGGGGCTGCCCAAACTCGCCAGCAATTCGCCGCGTTTGCCGCGGTCTCCATCATCGGTTTGGGCAAACACCAAGGTCGGGCTCATGGAGGAGCGCGGACGTTTGCCGGCCTGCACACGATTGGCCACGGGCCGGCCCTGCTCGTCTTGCGGCACAAAGCTGAAATCGGTTAGTTGGTTGTTGAGCAAAAAGCCGCCGGGTAAATTTTCTGTGCTGACCATCAAGCGAGCGCCAAAGCCGCTCTCAATGGTGGTTGTCATGGCCAAGGCATTGCCCAAGCCATCAACGATGCTGAGGTGGCTGGTGCCGTACTCGGTTTGGTCGGCCATAGGTGCCCATCCCTGTAAACCCCCGCCTGGGTTGCCGGCACTCACCTCGGGTATGCGTCTGTCGCCAATCTGGCTGGCGCGAGAAAGCAGATAGTTGTTGTCGAGCAGCGACTTCCAATCATGCGCGGGAGGGCTGACAAACGCGGGGTCGCCCAAGTACTGTGCGCGGTCGGCAAATGCCAAGCGTGCGGCTTCGTTGTAGTTGTGCAGCCAAGCGGTGCTGGGCATCAAGGTATTGCGCTCGCTCCAAACGGCGGGTGGGGCTAGGTTGCTGTCGTCTGAACGAAGCATGCCCAAAATTTGCCCAAGGGTGAGTAAGCCAGAACTGGGCGGGCCCACACCGCAGACCTGCACTTGCTTGGTGGTGCTGAAGCTACTGGCGTGTATGAAGCACAGGGCATCGCGTTCTAGAGCTTGGTAGTTTTGTAAATCTTGCAGGCTTAAAAATCCTGGGTTGCTGGGGTGCTGATGCACTTTGTCAACCAGCGCTTGGGCGATGTCGCCGCTGTAAAAAGCGTCTGTGCCTTCAAGGGCAATGCGCTTGAAGATACTCGCCAAGGCCGGGTTTTGCAAACGGTGACCAACAGGCCAAGGCTTGCCATCGGCTTGAAAAAAATAAGCCGCCGCTTGCGGGTCATTTTGCAAAGAAGTGTCTGCGCTCAAAAGTGTATGCAAGCGTGGGCTGAGGGGGAATCCTTCTTCAGCCAAGGCAATAGCCGGCGCAAAGAGTTGCGCCCAAGGCAAGGCGCCGTGTTGTTGGTGGACTTTCTCCAGCATGCGCAGCAAGCCGGGCACGCCCACCGATCTGCCGCCCACCACCGCATTGTTAAAAGCCATGGGCTTGTCTTCAATCAAAAACAAGCGCTCCGTAGCTTGCGCCGGCGCGGTTTCGCGGCCGTCAAAAACTTGCAACTGTTTGCTGTTGTGGTGCAGCAAAAAAGCACCCCCGCCAATGCCGCTGGACTGAGGTTCCACCAAGCTCAAAACCATTTGCACAGCAATGGCTGCGTCTACTGCTGTGCCACCGGCTAGCAGCACTTGGTAACCCGCGTCACTGGCCAAGGGGTTGGCCGCAGCCACCCCGCGTTGTTTGAGGGGCCAACCAGATTTGGCTTGGTAACCGCTGGCGGCCTCGGGTAAATCGGGGATGCGGTAGTTAAGCTGTGCCTGCGCAAAACCCGCAAGCAAGCCAAGCGTGAGAGCGAGTACGGCTTTGCGCACTTATTTTGGCGGCAGGCGAATTGCGCCGTCCAAACGGATAACCTCGCCATTGAGCATGTCGTTATCTAAGATGTGCAAGACCAATTTGGCGTAGTCCATGGGCGTGCCCAAACGCGAGGGGAAGGGCACACCTGCGGCCAGTGCTTCTTGCACTTCTTTGGGCATGGAGAACATCATGGGGGTGCCAAAAATGCCGGGCGCGATGGTCATATTGCGAATGCCCAGCTTGGACAGGTCGCGGGCGATGGGCAGGGTCATGCCCACAATGCCGCCTTTGGAGGCCGCATAAGCCGCTTGGCCGATTTGCCCATCGTAGGCAGCCACCGAAGCGGTAGAAATCAACACACCGCGCTCGCCAGTGTCTTCAGGGGTGTTGCTGCTCATGGCTTGGGCACTTAAACGAATCATGTTGAAGCTGCCCACCAAATTGATGCTGATGGTGCGCTGAAAACCGGCCAGCAAATGGGGTCCTGTTTTGCCTACCGTACGCTCGGCGGTGGCGATGCCTGCGCAGTTAATCAGGCCGCTGAGTTTGCCCAAACTTTGTGCTTTGGCGACCACGGCGGCGGCGTTGTCTTCATTGGACACATCGCAATGCACAAAGGCACCGCCAATTTCAGCGGCAATGGCTTGGCCTTTTTCGTCCTGCATGTCGGCTATCACGACTTCGCCGCCGGCTTGGCTTAAAAGCCGCGCAGTGCCTTCGCCCAAACCAGACGCGCCGCCGGTCACGATAAATACATTGCCTTTGATTTGCATGAATAGCCTTTCAACGCTGTCAATAGATGAGAAGCGGGTGATTATCGCAGTGCCTGCTGGGTGACAATCGGCAAATGAACCCATTGATTGCTTTGACTCGCCGCTTTTGCCAACTCGGGTTGGCTGGACTGTTGATGGCCTTGGCCGCCTGCACCACCGTCAAACCTCCTGAGGTGGCTATGCCCCCCGAGACGCCCCCAGCGCCAGTTACCCGAAAAATTCCCAAGCTTGGCTTGGCTTTGGGCGGGGGTGCGGCGCGGGGCTTTGCCCATATTGGGGTGATTCAGGTTTTGGAAGAAAACGGCATCAAGCCCGATTTGGTGGTGGGTACCTCGGCGGGCAGTTTGGTCGCTGCTTTTTTCGCGACGGGCAAGACAGGTGCGCAGTTGCAGTGGCTGGCCGACAGCATGGACGAGTCGCAACTGACCGACTGGAGCGTACCCTTCATGAGTCGCGGCATGCTGCGTGGCGAGGCGCTGGGGCGTTACGTCAATTCACAACTCAATGGCGCCAAGATTGAGGATATGAAAATGCCGCTGGGCATTGTGGCCACCGATTTGCAAACCGGTGACGGCATATTGTTCAGACGTGGCGATATAGCCACTGCGGTGCGCGCCTCAAGCGCAGTGCCCTCGGTGTTTGAGCCAGTACGCATTGGCAACAAAGACTATGTGGATGGCGGATTGGTCTCGCCCGTGCCCGTGCGTTATGCCCGCCAGATGGGCGCAGACATCATCATTGCGGTGGATATTTCCAGCCGCCCCGAAGACGCCAAGACCACCGATATGCTGAAAGTACTTTTGCAAACTTTCAGCATCATGGGTAAAAGCATCAGCCAGTTGGAGTTGGCGCAAGCCGAGGTGGTGGTGCGCCCCGTCATGCCCGATGTGGGCAGTGCCGAATTTGCCGCCCGCAAGAAAAGCATTGAAGCCGGACGCGCCGCCATGAAGCTTGCGCTGCCGGCTCTCAAAGCGGCGCTGGCCAAATAAAAAAAGCCCGTCTTTCGACGGGCTCTTCAACAGCTTAAGAACCTAGGTTCTGGCAACAGATTAGCGCTTGCGTGCAGCAGCTTTTGTAGCAGGCGCAACGGTTGAAGCAGCCATGGCGTGCATATTGGACTCAGCAGCTTCGGTCGCTTGCTTGACAGCTTTTTGAACGCTTTCGATGGCGGTTTGGCTGGCAGCAATAGCGCTTTTCATCATGGCAACCGCGGTTTCTGAACCGGCAGGTGCGTTTTTCACAGCAGAGTCAACCAAATTGGTGACGGTTTGTTGAGCTTCAGACGCTTTTTCTTCCACGGCTTTGGTGAATTCGCCGCCGGTGCTGGAGGCGATTTCATACATGTGGCGGCTGAAAGAAACGGCTTTCTCGCTCAAGGGTTGGAGGTGGCCGGCTTGCAGGGCCATCAGTTCTTGCACGTCTTTGACGCTCATCAAGGCATGGGCGTGGTTTTGGTTGTCAGACATAGCAGCTTTGGCAGCGGCCATATTGAGTTCAACCATTTTTTCAACACCGGCAAAAGCTTTGTGGCTCAGGCCGAAAAGGGTGTCGATGCTGGCTTTGTTGGCGGCAATCATTTGTTCTGCGGTCATCATGGTGTTTTCCTTTGAAAAGTTAAAAATGGGAACTTGATCACTGCGTTTGATTTTGTTGCAGCGCAGCATGGATTGAATTATGAGGGTTAATACTGGTCAAATCAAGCGGTATTTGTTGCGGCGCAGCAAATTAGGTGGGTTTTTCTAAATCCCCTGACAATCCTAGGCAGATGAAGCTTTTCTACGCCGCTACCCATATCCAAACCTTGCCAGCGGGTCACCGCTTCCCTATGGGTAAATACGAGCTGCTGCGCAAGCGGCTGGCGGCTGAAATGCCCCCATTGACACTGCATTTGGCCGATCCGGCCAGCGAGGGCGAGTTGGCGCTGGTGCACACACCCTTATATATAGAGGCGGTGTTCAAAGGCAGTCTGCCACCCGCCGCGCAAAGAGAAATCGGTTTTCCTTGGTCTGAGGGCATGGTCGAGCGTGCGCGGCGCTCGGTAGGCGCCACCGTCATGGCGGCACGAACCGCATTCCAAGAGGGGGTTGCTGCTAATTTGGCGGGCGGCACTCACCATGCTTATGCCGACAAAGGCGGCGGGTTTTGCGTTTTCAATGATGTGGCGGTGGCGGCGCGTTTGATGCAAGCCGAGTGGGCGCGCCATCAACGCCGAGCTTTGCAAGTGGCAGTGATTGATTTGGATGTGCACCAAGGCAACGGAACAGCGCATATTTTTCGAGATGACCCGTCTGTGTTCACCTTGTCATTGCACGGCGCAAAAAACTTTCCTTTTCGCAAAGAGGCCAGCGATATCGACATGGAGTT
>CAMBXY010000116.1 GCA_945871945.1 Bordetella parapertussis | reverse complement strand
CTTGAAAGCTACCGACTGGGCAGTGTATCTTCCAGTCTTAAATACTTTGCCCAAGGGGAACTTACCCAGACCGCCTTTCACAAGGCAGAGGTGGCAGCCAAGGCTGTTTTAGAAGAAGCTGTAGAAAAATTCCCCCAAAAAGCGTGGGATACCGCCTTTGGCTCCTCTGGCACGGTCAGCGCCGTGGCTGAAGTCTTGGGTGGCGCTGGTTGGTCCGACACAATCATCACCTTAGAGTCCTTAGACTGGTTAAAGCGCCACCTGATTCGCATAGGGCATACAGACCACTTGCGCATGGAGGGTTTAAAGGAAGACCGCAGAGCGGTCATAGGCGGCGGTTTGGCCATTTTGTATGCGGTGCTGGAGTTGTTTCAAGTCAATGAGTTACAGGTCACCCCGGGCGCTTTGCGCCATGGCTTGCTGTATGACTTGATTGAGCGGGAAGACGACACCAAAGACACCCGCGCAGTCACCGTTTTAGGCTTGCAAAAAGAATTCCAAGCCGACGCCGAGCAGGCCAAAAGGGTCAGCAAAGTCGCTTGCTATTTTCTTCTTCAATTGCAAGCTTCCAAACACAGCAGTCTTGACTGGAACAGGCTCTTGAAAAAACTTGATTGGGCGGCTCAATTGCATGAAATTGGAGCGCAAATATCGCATACCGATTCACACAAACACAGCGCCTATATTTTGGACAACACCGATGCGCCTGGGTTTGCGCTGCATGAGTTGCATAGGCTGAGTTTGCTGGTGCTGGGGCACAAAGGAAAACTGAAGAAATTAGAAACAGACTTCAGTGATGAAGGCTTTGCCTGTCAACTGATGTGTCTGCGATTAGCGGTGATTGTTTGCCACGCTAGGCGGGAACCGGACTATAAAAAACTACAACTTCGCCTGTCAGACAAGCAAGCCAACCGTTTTGAATTAAAGATAGAAGCGCTGTGGCCACAGCGCTTCCCCCAGTCCCAACATCTGTTGCAGCAAGAAGTGATTGCTTGGCAAAAGACCTATTGGGAACTTCAACTCAAGTAGCGTTAACGAACGATTTTGAGCAATTCGCGCTTGCCAGCCTTGTAGGTGAACAAAGTCAAAGCACCATTTTTAACGTCGCCTTTTTCATCAAAAGTGATGTCGCCTGTGACGCCCTTGTAACCAGCGGTTTTGGCCAACACCGGCAGGTATTTGGCTGGGTCAGATGAATTGGCTTTGACCATCGCATCAACCATTAAGTTGACTGAGTCATAGACATAAGGCGCATAGATCTGTACGTCAACATTGAAACGCTTTTTGAATTTCGCCTTGAAAGCAGCGCTTGATTTTTCATCAATGCCACCGGCTTCAGCGCAAAACACTTGGTTGTTACCAACCGCATCGCCACCGAGCTTGAGGATTTCATTGGTACAAATACCATCACCACCGACAAACTTGGCATTCAACCCCAGAGACTTCATTTGCTTGATCATGGGACCGGCAACCGCATCCATGCCACCAAAGAACACCAAATCGGGTTTTTTGCCTTTGATTGTGGTCAAAATGGCGGTGAAATCGGTGGCTTTGTCGGTGGTGAATTCACGACCCACCACAGTGGCACCGGCTGCTTTGGCGGCTTTTTCAAATTCGTCAGCCACACCCTGGCCGTAAGCGGTACGGTCATCGATCACTGCAATGTTTTTGGCTTTGAGTTCACCAATGGCAAAGCGGCCCAAGGTGCCACCTAAATGCACATCGTCAGCCACCACGCGGAAGGTGGTTTTGTAACCTTGGCGTGTGAACTTGGGGTTGGTCGATGAAGGCGAAATTTGGGGAATGCCTGCGTCGCTGTAAATTTTCGAGGCAGGAATGGAGGTGCCGGAATTCAAGTGGCCGATAACGCCATTGACTTTGGAGTCAACCAATTTTTGCGCAGCAGCCGTCCCTTGCTTGGGATCGGCAGCATCATCCTCGGCCAAGAGTTCGAACTTGACTTTTTTACCACCGATAGACACGCCTTTAGCATTGAGTTCTTCAATCGCCAAACGCGCACCGTATTCATTGTCTTTACCCAAGTGGGCAATAGCGCCACTGAGTGGCGCAACATGACCAATCTTGATGACTTCTTGCGCCATGCTCAAAGAGGCCATAAGGCCTAAGCCCAAGGCAGTAATTAATTTAAGTTTCACAGAGAATCTCCAAAAATGATGAAGACATAAGATAACCCAAAAAAGATCAAACTCTATAGCCTATTGACAAAAAATCAGGGGAGTTTGGGGTTTCCCCCCAAATGCTCGCGGATCACATCATCGACCGACTGACGCAATAACTCGGGTATCAATTGAGCCAATTGGGTTTCCACTCTTTCAATCACCTTCTGGGCTAAGGCTTCTTGATCGAGCAGATCGGCTGAAAGCCCAAGGTCTTTGCCGGCTACTGGCGCGTTCGCCCAAGGCAACACGGCTGGGCGCAAACTGCCATTGATTTGCACAACTTCGGTCAGCATGGGCACGGGGGATTTGATGATGTCGGGGCGAGTCATGACGCAACGCTTTTTGCATTGAGGTCATGCTTGACCAAGGTATAGCCTCGTTGAGAGTAGGTTTTCCACCGTTCGCGGGCATGGGTTTTATCTTCTTCAGCTAGACCAACCACCTCAATCACTCTCTCAAAGGTCTCATAACCTTCAGGCACAGATGGCGCCAAATTGAGCAATATCTCATGGTGTGGCAGGGGTACGGTTACTTGCTTAGTGTCTGCTTCAGAAGGCTGCAAAACAACGCAACTCAATTGAGTTTTGGTGAGGTCATCTGTAGACCAGCAATGCGCAATGAATGAATGAGCTGAAAATGTCCAAAGGGCTTCATCAAGGCTTTGCAATTCCTCGGGGGGCCCCGACACCACCACCCGCGCTTTGGCTTGGCTGGCTTTTCGCAATATCCGGCAGACGTAATTCATTTTGTCCGGCACATTGAAATGAAAAGCCACTTCAGTCATTTTTTGGCAATGGCTTGTTGGCTGACCAAATAGGACAACAGTGCGGGTACGGGACGCCCCGTCGCGCCCTTGGCCGCCCCGCTCTTCCAAGCTGTACCAGCTATGTCCAAATGCGCCCAAGGAAAATCAGTGGCAAAGCGCTGCAAAAATTTAGCTGCTGTAACTGATCCTGCTGAACGGTCGGCGATATTGGCCACATCGGCAAAATTGGACTTCAAACCTTCCGCATATTCTTCGTCCAAAGGCATGCGCCAGCACAAATCTAAGGTGCGCTCTCCAGCAGCAAGCAGTGCGCCAGCCAATTTTTCATCCGTCGCATACAAACCGCTACGCAAATGGCCAAGCGCAATCACACAGGCGCCGGTCAACGTAGCGATGTCGATCACGGCGCTGGGTTTGAAACGCTTGGCATAGGTCAGGGCATCACACAAAATCAAACGGCCCTCGGCATCGGTGTTCAAAATCTCAATAGTTTGGCCGCTCATGCTGGTCACCACATCGCCAGGTTTCAAGGCTTTACCACCTGGCATGTTTTCACAGGCGGCAATCAGCCCCACCACATTGATGGCCGGCTGCAGCAGCGTCAAAGCTTCGAAAGTTCCCAGCACACTGGCGGCACCGCACATGTCGAACTTCATCTCATCCATACCTGCGCCAGGCTTGAGGGAAATACCACCGGTGTCAAAAGTGATGCCCTTGCCCACCAACACGGTAGGGGCTTGTGAGTCTGCCGCACCTTTGTATTTCAAGACGATAAAACGCAGCGGCTGAGCCGAGGCTTGGGCGACTGCAGCAAACGAGCCCATGCCTAATTTGGTGACCTCTTTCAAGCCCAGCACTTCACAAGACACTCGTGAATGCTTGGCGATTTGTTTAGCGACCTGCGCCAAATGGTCGGGGGTTGCATGGTTGGCCGGACGGTTGCCCCACTCACGAGCCAAGCTCACGCCGGCGATTTGCGCTTTGGCCAATTCAAATGAGGCTTTCAATGGGGCTGCTTGCGGAACACCCAAAATGATTTTTTTGAAACTCAAGGCCTTGGCGCTGGGCTTGGTGGCGGTGTAAACATAAGCACCGTCGGCCGCTGCTTGGGCTGCCACCACCAAGTGCTCGGTCTGGGCGGCTTGCAGCAGCAGCGTAACCGATGACGATTTGGATTTTTTCAAAGCTGTGATGCCCGCAGCCACACCTTGGCGGACATCTTGGGCACGGCCTTTGCCAATACCGACCAGTACCAAACGAAGTGCGGCAAGGCCAGGCGGCTTCCACCAGAGCATGCACTGGCCGGAGGATGAATTGAAATCCCCCGTTTTTTGGGCTTGGTCCAACATACTCGAAAGCAGCCCTGCCTCCTGTTTTTGCCCCTCTGCCACCAAGACCAGCAAGGCATCTGTTTTGAGAGTGGCAGCTTTTGCCCAAGAAAGCGATTGGAGTTCAAAGTTCATCATTCAGCCCTTACATTTAAGGCTTATGTTATTCCATTCCACATTCCGCGCTGAGTTGTCGCGCTATTTTTGGGCCACCTCGGTTGTTTTGATCAGCATCGTGCTGACCGTGCTTCTAATTCGCACCTTAGGTCAGGCCTCGCGCGGCAATATTGACCCTGGCGAGGTTTCCTTGGTGCTGGGATACACCGTGCTGGGCAATATGCACACCATCATTACCCTGGCTTTGTACATCGCGTCTGTTGCGACTTTGTCGCGAATGTACGCCGACAGCGAGATGGTGATTTGGCAGTCAAGTGGCAAAAGCTCGGTGGGACTGGTCAAGCCAGCATTGCTATTTGCCGCCCCCGTGTTACTGGTGGTCGCTTTACTGGCACTGCTTGTCTGGCCTTGGACCAATGCGCAAACCCATGAAATTCGTGAGCGCTATGAAAAACGTGGCGATCTCGAGCGCGTCAAGCCGGGGCAATTTCAAGAGTCTGCCAGTGGCAGCCGCGTTTTTTTCATCGATAAAAACAGTCCCTCAGACCTCGAAGGCACACATATTTTTATCGCTGCGCAAGAAAAGGAACTGCAAACCATCACCAGCGCCCAAACCGGTAAAGTCGAGTTCAAAGGTGAAGATCGTTATTTGGTGCTCAAGGATGGGCAACGCATAGAAATCAACCCTCTCAAAAACGAAATCAAGGTCATTGA
>CAMBXY010000115.1 GCA_945871945.1 Bordetella parapertussis | reverse complement strand
ATGGTGTCCCTGACTGCCGGCACCATGTTTTTGATGTGGCTGGGCGAGCAAATCACCGAGCGCGGTTTGGGTAACGGCATTTCCATCATTATTTTCGCCGGCATTGCCGCTGGCTTACCCGGCTCGATTGGCGGCCTGCTCGAGTTGGTACGCACCGGCGCCATGAGCATCATCATTGCCTTGCTGATTGTTGTTTTGGTCGCGGCGGTTACTTATTTCGTGGTTTTTGTCGAGCGCGGCCAGCGCAAGATTTTGGTTAACTATGCACGCCGTCAAGTGGGTAACAAGGTTTATGGTGGACAGTCTTCGCATTTGCCTTTGAAGCTCAACATGGCGGGTGTGATTCCCCCTATCTTTGCTTCATCGATTATTTTGTTGCCCTCTACCGTGGTCAGTTGGTTCAGTGCCGGTGAGAGCATGGTTTGGCTTAAAGATATCTCTGCTGCATTGTCACCAGGTCAGCCCATTTACGTCATGTTGTATGCCGTGGCCATCATCTTCTTTTGCTTTTTCTACACGGCTTTGGTTTTCAATAGCCGCGAAACCGCTGACAACCTGAAAAAGAGTGGCGGCTTCATCCCCGGTATTCGCCCAGGTGACCAAACCGCTCGCTTCATCGATAAGATTTTGTTGCGCCTGACGTTTGCCGGCGCCATCTACATCACCTTTGTTTGTTTGTTGCCTGAATTTCTCATCCTCAAGTACAACGTGCCTTTTTACTTTGGCGGCACTTCGTTGCTGATCATTGTGGTGGTCACCATGGACTTCATGGCCCAAGTGCAGAACTACCTCATGAGTCAGCAGTACGAGTCGCTGCTTAAAAAGGCCAACTTCAAGATGACACCAGGTGGCTGATTGGGCGCATGGCGAAGGACGATGTCATCCAGATGCTTGGAGAGATTGTTGAAAATCTCCCCAATGCCACTTTCCGGGTCAAACTGGAAAACGGCCATGTGGTGCTCGGACATATCTCCGGCAAGATGCGGATGCACTACATCCGAATCCTGCCAGGCGATAAGGTGACAGTTGAGATGACGCCCTACGATTTGAGTCGGGCAAGGATTGTGTTCAGAGCCAAGTAAGGCACTGAGCACGCAGAGTTAACAAGGAATACGCAAAGGCGTGTTTCAGGATTTTTTGGAGAATGAAATGAAAGTTTCGGCTTCGGTCAAAACAATTTGCCGCAATTGCAAAATCATCCGCCGCAAGGGCGTGGTGCGTGTCATCTGTACAGACCCGCGTCACAAACAGCGTCAAGGCTGATCTTTCACCGCATTAAAGAGGTCACAACATGGCACGTATCGCTGGTATCAACATCCCACCGCATAAGCACACCGAAATCGGCTTGACGTCAATTTTCGGCATTGGTCGTACACGCGCTCGCAAAATTTGCGAAGCCACCGGCATTGCTTACAGCAAAAAAATCAAAGATCTGACAGACGCCGATTTGGAAAAAATTCGCGACCAGATTGCACTGTTCACCATTGAAGGCGACTTGCGCCGTGAAACCACCATGAACATCAAGCGTTTGATGGACATTGGTTGCTACCGCGGTTTTCGTCATCGCCGTGGACTGCCCATGCGTGGTCAGCGCACACGTACCAATGCACGCACACGCAAAGGCCCCCGCAAGGCGGCTCAATCGCTGAAGAAATAAAGAGGGATATCCATGGCAAAAGCACCCGTCAACTCAGCCGCACAACGTGTGCGCAAGAAGGTCCGCAAAAACGTTGCGGATGGTATTGCGCACGTGCACGCCTCATTCAACAACACCATCATCACCATCACCGATCGCCAAGGCAACGCCTTGTCTTGGGCGTCGTCGGGTGGTCAAGGCTTCAAGGGTTCACGTAAATCCACTCCTTTTGCCGCTCAGGTGGCTTCTGAAGTGGCCGGTCGTGCAGCCATGGATCAGGGCATTAAGAACCTAGACGTAGAAATCAAAGGACCCGGCCCTGGCCGCGAGTCTTCGGTTCGTGCGTTGGCCGCTCTGGGTATTCGCATCAATTCCATCTCTGATGTGACACCGGTTCCTCACAACGGATGCAGACCGCAAAAGCGTCGTCGTATCTGATTTTTCACCAAGCCCACCGCCGCGGGTGACACACCCATGGCTCCCCGCACTTGCTGCGGGCAGTTGACAAAAAGGAAGTTCAAGTGGCACGTTACTTAGGCCCCAAGGCCAAACTCTCTCGCCGAGAAGGCACCGATTTGTTCTTGAAGAGCGCGCGTCGCTCTATCAGTGACAAAGCGAAATTCGACAGCAAACCTGGACAGCACGGCCGTACATCCGGTCAGCGCATGTCCGACTTCGGTTTGCAGTTGCGCGAAAAACAAAAAGTCAAACGCATGTATGGCGTGTTGGAGCGTCAGTTCCGCCGTTACTTTGCGATGGCCGACCAGCAAAAGGGCAACACCGGTAACAACCTGTTGTCATTGCTTGAGTCGCGTCTGGACAATGTGGTTTACCGCATGGGCTTTGGCTCAACACGTGCTGAGGCACGTCAGCTGGTTTCCCACAAGGCCATCACAGTCAATGGACATCAAGTCAATATTCCTTCTTACTTGGTCAAGTCTGGCGATGTGGTCAGCGTGCGTGAAAAATCCAAGAAACAAGGCCGAGTTTTGGAAGCCTTACAACTGGCTACCCAAGTAGGCATGCCGGCATGGGTCGACGTCAATATCGACAAAGCCGAAGGCATCTTTAAAAAGCCGCCTGACCGTGACGAATTTGCTGCTGACATCAACGAATCGCTGATCGTCGAGTTGTATTCACGTTAAACAGGGCTTGTTGGCCCTTTAAATCCGTCGCCCTGTACAAATTGTGCAGGGGTCATCACCCAGCCTTACCGGTGTAACGAGCCGGGGGTATTGAGAGGAATAACGAATGCAAACCAATCTCCTGAAGCCAAAAGCCATCCAAGTTGAACAACTCGGTCACAACCGAGCCAAGGTAACGCTCGAGCCTTTCGAGCGTGGTTACGGTCACACCTTGGGCAACGCCTTGCGTCGCGTGCTGTTGTCATCCATGGTCGGCTATGCCGTCACCGACGTCACCATCGCTGGCGTATTGCACGAATACTCATCGATTGACGGCGTCCAAGAAGACGTGGTCAATATTTTGTTGAACCTAAAAGGCGTGGTCTTCAAATTGCACAACCGCGACGAGGTAACCCTCAGTTTGCGCAAAGAAGGCGAAGGCCAAGTCACTGCTGCAGATATCCAAACACCGCATGATGTGGAGATCATCAACCCCGAGCACGTGATTGCCAACTTGTCCCACGGCGGCAAGGTCGATATTCAACTCAAAGTTGAAAAAGGTCGTGGTTATGTGCCAGGCAGCATGCGCCGCCATGCCGACGAAGTGAACAAATCTATTGGCCGCATTGTGCTTGATGCGTCTTTCTCACCCGTCAAGCGTGTGAGCTACAGCGTTGAAAACGCCCGCGTTGAACAACGTACCGACCTCGACCGCTTGGTGGTTGAAATCGAAACCAATGGCGCCATCAATGCCGAAGATGCCGTGCGTTCTTCAGCCAAAATTTTGGTTGAGCAATTGGCGGTGTTTGCCCAACTTGAAGGCAATGAATTGGCTGCATTTGATGCGCCCGCACCGCGCAGTGCGCAGCAATTCGATCCTATATTGTTGCGCCCTGTCGATGAACTTGAACTCACGGTTCGCTCGGCTAACTGCCTCAAAGCTGAAAACATTTTCTACATCGGTGACCTCATCCAACGCTCTGAAAACGAGTTGCTCAAAACCCCCAACTTGGGCCGCAAGTCGCTCAACGAAATCAAGGAAGTTTTGGCCTCTCGTGGTCTGACCTTGGGCATGAAGCTCGAGAGCTGGCCACCTGCTGGTTTGGAAGCCAAACGAATTTAACAATAAGTGCTGACTTCAAGTCAGCCACCCCCTGGCCGTACCTGATACGGCGGCCGGCAAAAAAGTGCAAGCCTAAAAAAAGGAAAAATCATGCGTCACGGACACGGACTACGCAAACTCAACCGAACCAGCTCACACCGACTGGCCATGTTGCAAAACATGATGAACTCGCTCATCGAGCACGAGGCCATCAAAACCACCTTACCCAAAGCCAAGGAACTTCGTCGCGTGATCGAGCCTATGCTCACCCTCGGCAAAGAACCTACGCTGTCTAATAAGCGTTTGGCATTCAACCGCTTGCGCAACCGCGACAACGTGGTGAAGTTATTCGCCGAGCTCGGCCCTCGTTACAAAGCCCGTCCAGGCGGCTACACACGCATTTTGAAAATGGGTTTTCGTGTGGGTGACAACGCACCCATGGCCTTGGTCGAGTTGGTTGATAGACCCGAAATCACCGAAACAACAAGCGCTGTAACTGAATAAACGTTACAATCAACGTACACGACGCGCGATGGAGCAGCCTGGTAGCTCGTTGGGCTCATAACCCAAAGGTCGCAAGTTCAAATCTTGCTCGCGCAACCAAATACACAACGCCCACTTTCAAGTGGGCGTTTTGCATTCTCAGCCCATTTCCCAGTGGGCGTTTTGCATTTCAGCAGCATTAGCCAATACACGTGAACCTCAACCAAGAACTCGACACAGCATTGCAACAAGCCCAAAGGCTTGAATTGCCCACTGCGATGGGCAAGCAAGTTTGGCATGTGTGGAACCAAGCCGCTGGTAACCCTTTGGTCTTGCTGCATGGGGGCAGTGGCAGTTGGAACCATTGGGTTCGCAATGTCTTGCCGTTGAGTCAGCACAGAGCGGTATGGGCATTGGATACACCGGGACAAGGTGACTCCGACTTGCCACCGAACGCAGAAGATGCAGATGATCTGGCGCAACCCCTGGCACAGGGCTTAGAGGTCTTGTTTCAACAGCAAGCCATAGACCTTGTAGGCTTTTCGTTTGGGGGGTTGATGGCAGGTTTTCTGGCTGCACAACAACCCGCACGCATCAAGCGCATGGTGCTGGTGGGTGTGCCGGGTTTCGGCTTGTTCAATGGCATCAAGACCATGCGCGGTTTCAAAGCTGGCATGGCGACGCAAGAGCGCATGGAGATTCACCGCAACAACTTGCTGGCCATTATGTTGCACGATGAAATACACATCAGCCCCGAACTGTTGCT
>CAMBXY010000114.1 GCA_945871945.1 Bordetella parapertussis | reverse complement strand
TTGCGGGTGCGGTTATAGCGTTCGATCAAAGCAGGTCCACCGCTCAAGCTCAAAGTGGCGACTTCAGCCAACATCACCGGCCCTTTGCTGCCGGGGACATTCAAGCGACCCAACACATCCAAGTCTTGCCGCGCCGAGTCGGCGAGTCTGACCATGATGGGCACTTGGCGTTGCGCCAAATTCAGCTTGGGCAAAGCCGCGTCGTAGTCTCCGACGGTGGCGATACGCAAGGTCTCGCCAATGGCCGCGCTGGTCACACCCAAATCAGCCGCACGCGCAAAGTCGGGGCGAACGGCAATTTCTTGCCTCACCAAACTGGCACTTGAATTGATGGAACCCAAGCCTGGAACAGTGCGCAAATCTCGGACAAACGCAGTGGCTGAGGCTTGCAAAGCCAGCGGATCTTCACCTGTGAGCATCACCAAATATTTTTCACCCGAACCACCCAAGCCCACTTTGGTACGTATGCCAGGAATACTGCCCAAGCGCTCGCGTATGCGTTGTTCAATGACGCCCTTTCTGGGGCGCTCGCCGCGTGGCAGCAACTGTATGGTTAAAGTCGCTAAAGTGGCTTGCGCTGCTGCTTGGGGCATACCAGGGTCGGTGCCCGCAGTCCCACCGCCCACGGTGGTGTAGACGCTTTGAATTTCGGGTAATTGCAGCAACTGTTGGCGCACGACTTCACTGGCTTGAATGCTTTGGCTCAAAGTAGAGCCGGGCGGTAACTCTAGATACACCTGCGTTTGCGAGTTGTCGTCAGCTGGAATAAAACCGGTGGGCAACAAAGGAATGAGCATCAGCGAGCCAACAAAAAAACCGCCTGCTGCCAAAGCTGTCCAAAAACGGTGACGCAAACACCAACGCACCATTGTTAAATAGCTGGGCATCCAAAAAGGTTGGACTGCCGCATGCTTGGGTGGTTTGAGCATATAGGCTGACATCATGGGGGTAAGCACCCTTGCCACGACAAGGGAAGCAAACACCGCAAGCGCAGCAGTCCAGCCAAATTGCTTGAAAAACTTGCCCGGCACACCGCTCATGAACGCCGTCGGTAAAAACACAGCTACCAAGGTGAACGTCGTGGCAATGACTGCCAAACCAATTTCGTCGGCGGCTTCCATCGCTGCTTGAAACGGGGTCTTGCCCATATAGAGGTGGCGCTCGATGTTCTCCACCTCGACGATGGCGTCGTCAACCAAAATACCCACCACCAAGGACAGCGCCAACAAAGTGATGACGTTGATAGAAAAGCCCAAGTAGTCCATGGCGATGAATGCCGGAATGACTGAGAGCGGCAATGCCACCGCAGTCACAAAAGTGGCTCTGACATTGCGCAGGAACAACCACACCACCAACACCGCCAACAAAGCGCCTTCATAGAGCAAAATCAAGGAAGCTTGGTACTCTTCTTTGACAGGGGTGACAAAGTCAAAAGCCGTGGTGAAAGCAGTGCCTGGATGGGCTTGCTGCAATTGCGCCAAGGCTTTAAAAACCGCATCCCCCACCTCCACCTCGCTGGTGCCGCGACTGCGTGCCACCTCAAAACCAACCACCGGTTTGCCATTCAAAAAAGCAGAGGAGCGCTGCTCTGCCACCGTGTCTTTGACGCTGGCTATATCGCGCAAACGTATGCGTCTGCCGTTACCCACAGCCAACTCGATATCGGCCAATTCAGCCGCAGAGCCCACATTGGCCAAGGTACGCATAGACTGCTCAAAGCCCCCCAAATCGGTACGCCCGCCCGAGGTTTCTCCTTGCACTTGGCGCAGCTGTCTGGACACATCGGCCACCGTCAAATGCAAAGCTTGCAAACGTAAAGGGTCTAATGCAATTTCAACTTGTCGATTGACGCCACCCACACGGGTGACCGCGCCCACACCTTTGACAGCGAGCAAGCGACGGGTGACGCTTTGGTCAACAAACCAGCTCAAACCCTCGGCGTCCAAGTCTTTGGCTTCAACAGTGAAAGCCAGTACGGGCCCGCCCGTGAACTCCAGCTTGCGCACCACCGGGTCGAGCAAATCAGGGGGTAAATCGCTGCGCACCCCATTGACCGCCGAGCGCACTTCGTCCAATGCTTCTTGCACCGGCTTTTCAATACGGAATTCGCAGGAAATCAGTACCGTGCCGTCTTGAATTTTGGTGTACAAATTTTTCAAGCCCGACACCGATACCACCGCGTTTTCTATTTTGCGCGCGACCTCGGTCTCCATTTGCACCGGCGCTGCACCGGGCAAAGCGGCGGTAATGACAATGGTGGGCAAATCCAAGTCGGGGAAGTTCTGCACCTTCATATGGTTGAAGGACAGCAAACCGGCAAAGGTGAGCAACACAAACAACACCACCGAGGGCACGGGGTTGCGAATAGACCAAGCGGAGACGTTCATGGCTTGGCTGGAGCAGGTGAGGTGCTGGCAGGCGTATCAGCAACCACCTTGACCAAGTCTCCCGAGGTTAAAAAGCCCGCCCCTTTGACCACCACTTGGGCGTCTGTGGGCAAACCTGAGGTGACCTCCAGCCACTCGCCTTGGCGACGCCCTAAATTGACTTTGTAGAGCTTGACCCGTTGGTCGGCTTGCACCACAAACACCTGAGAAAAACCATCGCGAATCACCACCGACTGTTGCGGCACCAAGGCGGCAGCCGAGGAACCAAACTCGAACTCGCCGCGTGCATACATGCCAGGCTTGAGTGATTGATTGGCGTTGGAGGGCAAATCAACAAACACCGTGCCGGTACGATTTTGCCCATCCACGGTAGGTGCCACCATGCGCACGGTAGCCAAGATCTGTGCAGAACCCGCGCCTTGTATATTGACTTTTTGCCCGGCTTTGATTTGAAACAACTCCGAGGACACCACCTCAGCACGCCACTCCAAGCGGTTGCCGCGCACCAATCGGAACAACTCGGTACCAAGACCCAACACAGCGCCCACACTGGCACTGCGAGCCGAGATCACACCGTTGTCGGGGGCTTTGACTTGGGTTTGGCGCAAGCGCAATTCATGCACCGCCATATTCGCCATGGCCGACTCGACACGGGCTTTGGCGGTGGCTTCAGCGGTCAAGCTTTGGTTGAATTGTTGGGCGCTGATCACGCCACTGGGTTGCAGGGCGCGAGCACGGTCGGCATTGGCTTGGGCTTCAGCAGCCACCGCTTTGGCTTCATTCAAAGCGGCTTTGGTTTGGTTGATTTCAGCCAATACATTTTCTGTAGAGAACACCGCCAACACCTGTCCGGCCTTGACTTGGTCGCCCACATTGACGCGAACCTCGGTGAGACGCAAGCCGCCGATTTCTGCGCCAATGCTGGCCTCTTGCCAGGCGGCAACCGTGCCGTTGGCGCTCAAGCGCTGCGACAAATTTTGGCTTTGGCTGCGTGTCACCGTGACGGTCATGGCCGGTCGGGGTTCACTTGCCTTGCTGGGTGCCGCTTGGCCATGCACGTAGCCCGTGCCAGTGGCCGCAACTACCGCCAAAGACCACAGCATCACTGAGCATTGTTTCAACATACTGCGACTACTTTCTCAATACAAAGTGTTTTATTCAACCCGCAAAACAGCCGTAGGCTTAAAGCCCAGGTCTGCTGTTTTTCCTTTTCGGGCTCTGGCTGCACGTGCATTGTTAAGACTTCTGATTTCCAATGTTTCCTCACGGTCTTTGCCGCCGCGCCCTATACCCACAATGCACACGCTGCGGGTATAGGCGGCAGCACCCGCCAAGCTGTCTTTGTCTTCCAAGTCGATCAGCATCAAGCCGCGGCCACCTTTTTCCATGGCCTTGAGTTCGCTGATGGCAAAAGTCAATATGCGCCCACCCGTAGAGGCACACGCCACATGGGTGGCAATCGGAAGTGGGGTTTCGCCGTTGCCGCCGCCCACCAAGGACGGGCAACACACGGTCTCGCCCTCGCCCAAGCTGATGAAGGCCTTGCCACCTTTGTTGCGAGAAATGAGGTTATCGATACAACACACAAAGCCATAGCCACCCGAGCCACTGAGCAGCAGAGTGAGCGTGCCAGGGCCCGCAAAGTAATGCACCAACTGGGTACCGGCTTCCACATCAACCAAGGTTGTCACTGGCTGGCCGTCACCACGCGCACCAGGCAAGGCCGCTACAGGCACGGAGTACACCCGCCCATTGGAGCCAAACGCAATGAATTGGTCCACGGTGCGGCACTCGAAGGTGTCGTACAGCTCGTCGCCGGCTTTGAAGGCAAAGCCCAGCGGGTCATGGCCGTGGCCGGTGCGCGCACGCACCCAGCCTTTGGCAGACACCACCACAGTGACAGCTTCGTCAATCACTTTCACCTCGGCCACAGCTTTTTTCTCAGCCTGAATAAGTGTGCGGCGTGCATCTGCAAAGGTTTTGGCGTCGGCTTCGATTTCTCTGACCATCAAGCGGCGCAACGAAGTGGCGCTGCCCAAAATATCTTCCAAACGGCCCTGCTCTTCGCGTAACTCTTTCAACTCTTGCTCGATCTTGATGGCTTCCAACCTGGCCAATTGGCGCAAGCGAATATCCAAAATGTCGTCGGCTTGGCGCTCGGAGAGTTTGAAGCGCTCGATCAGCGCAGGCTTGGGCTCATCGCTGTGGCGGATGATGCGAATCACCTCGTCGATGTTGAGCAACACCAACTGGCGGCCTTCCAAGATGTGGATGCGCGCCAGCACCTTGTCCAAGCGGAATTGGGAACGGCGCTGTACTGTGGTTTGTCTGAAGGCAATCCACTCTTCCAGCATTTGACGCAGAGTCTTGGGCACGGGTCTGCCGTCCAGTCCGACCATGGTCAGGTTGATGGAGGAAGAGCTTTCCAAACTGGTGTGGGCCAACAAGGTGGTGATGAGTTCTTGCTGCTCAATCGTGCGGGTTTTCGGTTCGAACACCAAGCGTACCGGCGCGTCTTTGCTGGACTCATCACGCACACCATCAAGCACCGCCAGCAGCGTGGTTTTGAGCATGGTTTGCTCTGGGCTCACAGCTTTTTTGCCGGTCTTCACCTTGGGGTTGGTGATCTCTTCAATTTCTTCCAACACCTTTTGGCTGCTGACACCGGGTGGCAACTCGGTCACCACCAACTGCCATTGGCCACGGGCCAGGTCTTCGATGATCCAACGCGCACGCACCTTGAGCGAACCACGGCC
>CAMBXY010000113.1 GCA_945871945.1 Bordetella parapertussis | reverse complement strand
GCACAAAGAAGGCGTGGGCAAGCGACTAGACTTTTTGATTCAAGAACTGCACCGCGAAGCCAATACACTTGGTTCCAAATCCAGCGCCATCGAGATGACGCGCATCTCGCTAGATATGAAGGTGCTGATCGAGCAAATGCGCGAACAAGTTCAAAACCTTGAATGAAGACGACTTACCCAGGAAACTTATTTGTGGTCGCGGCTCCCAGTGGTGCAGGCAAGTCGAGCTTGGTCAAAGCCCTGATGGAACTCGATGCAGGTGTTCAACATTCTGTGTCGCACACCACGCGTGCGCCACGCGGTCAAGAGTTTCATGGCCGCGAATATTTCTTCATTGATGATGCTCAATTTGACGAGATGGTTGCAACAAATGCTTTTTTAGAATGGGCCTATGTGCATGGCAACCGCTACGGCACCAGCAGCGCCACCATTCAAGAACGCATTTCGCAAGGCATGGATGTTGTCTTGGAGATTGACTTCCAAGGGGCTATTCAAATCAAACGCTTGTTTGCCAACGCGGTATTGATTTTCATCTTGCCACCCAGCTGGGAAGAGTTGCGCTCGCGCTTACATCGCCGCGGTGAAGATACACCTGAAGTGATTGAAACACGCTTGGCCAACGCCGCCACCGAGATGGCGCAGGCCCATGAATTTGACTTCGTTATAATCAATCAACTTTTTGATAAAGCTTTATTCGATCTTAAAGCTATCGTTCATGCGCAGCGCCTCAAATACGCGTCGCAACGCACCCTTAGAAGCGATATCTTCCAAGCCTTGAAACTCAACTGAACACCGGAGCAACACCATGGCACGCATCACTGTTGAAGACTGTCTCGAACAAATTCCCAACCGTTTCCAATTGGTTCTGGCCGCGACCTACCGCGCCCGCATGCTGGCCCAAGGCCACACGCCCAAAATCGAGAGCAAGAACAAGCCTGGCGTCACCGCCTTGCGCGAAATTGCCGCAGGAAAAATCGGTATAGAAATGCTTAAAAAAGTACCCGGTTAAGTTCCTTGCGCGCTGGGAGCTCCATCCTGCCCGCACAAAAGCACTGCCAAGGCAGTGCTTTTTTTTCGGCCCTTGGCCCGTGGCTCTACAAAACGCTACAGTAGAAGCCTATGGTTTCCGCTGAAAAACTCCTTACCGCGCCAACGCTGGCCAGCAATGCGGCAGCCGCCAGCTTTGCTTTGCTGCAGGCCAAACTTGACTACATAAGCCCCGAAGGCTTAGAGCAAGTCAAACGCGCCTATCGCTTTGCCGATGAGGCACACCTTGGCGTTACCCGCAAAAGCGGCGAGCCTTACATCACCCACCCGATTGCTGTGGCATTGCAGTGCACTGAATGGAAGCTCGATAGCCAAGCTTTGATGGCGGCTCTTTTGCATGATGTGATGGAAGACTGCGGTGTAACCAAGGCCGATTTGGTTGAAAAATTTGGCGCCAATGTTGCCGAACTGGTCGACGGTTTGACCAAGCTAGACAAGCTCAATTTTGAAACGCAAGAGGAAGGCCAAGTTGAATCGTTTCGCAAAATGTTGCTCGCCATGGCGCGAGATGTGCGGGTTATTTTGGTCAAACTCGCCGACCGCACCCACAATATGCGCACCATGGAAGCCATGCCGCGTTCGCGCTGGAAGGCCATCAGCAGCGAGACCTTAGAAATTTATGCCCCAATTGCCCATCGCTTAGGCCTGAACCAAACCTACCGCGAACTGCAAGAATTGGCGTTTCGCCACCTGCGCCCATGGCGTTACCAGGTGTTGGAAAAAGCGGTGATGAAAGCCCGCAGTCGCCGCCGTGATTTGCTGCAAAAACTGCAACGCGATGTCGAAGGTGCTTTCAAAAATGCCAAGTTACCTATTCATATCTTTGGTCGAGAAAAAACATTGTTTTCTATCTACCAAAAAATGGATCAAAAGCATTTGAGTTTTGCGCAAGTCACTGACATCTACGGCATGCGTATCTTGATACCCAACTTGGTCGACTGCTACACCGGCCTTGGCATACTGCATCAGCTCTACAAGCCCGTTCCCGGCAAGTTCAAAGACCATATTGCGATTGCCAAGGTGAATGGTTACCAGTCCTTGCACACCACCTTGGTGGGCCCTGCAGGCATCAATGTGGAATTCCAATTACGCACCGAAGCCATGCACGTGGTTGCCGAGTCGGGTGTGGCCGCGCACTGGATGTACAAGAGCAGCGACCCCGGCCATGAACGTGCTGAGCGTTTGGGCACGCAATGGCTGCAGTCCTTGCTAGACATTCAAGATGAAACTCGCGACGCTGCTGAGTTTTGGGACCATGTCAAAGTCGATTTGTTCCCTGACGCGGTGTATGTCTTCACCCCCAAAAGCCACATCATGGCTTTGCCCCGAGGCGCGACTGTTGTCGACTTTGCCTATGCGGTTCATACCAATGTGGGCGAGCACACCTTGGGCGCCAATGTGAATGGCCAGCCTGTGTCCTTGCGCAGCGAACTCAGCAACGGCGATGTGGTTGAAATCATCACCTCAACAGACACCACGCCCAACCCAGCTTGGTTGGGTTTCGTTAAAACCGGTAGGGCGCGTTCCAAAATTCGCCACTACTTCAAAACCCGCGCTCAGTCAGAGTCCAAAGATTTGGGTGAAAAATTATTGTTGCAAGGATTGCGCGCAGAAGGCTTTGCACAACTTCCTGCAGCCGATCAAGCGCATAAAACTTTGTGGGATAAGTTGTTGCGTTTTACCGGCAGCAAAAATCTTGACGAATTGCTCACCGACATTGGCTTGGGCAAGCGTGTCGCTTCTATTGTGGCCAAACGCTTGGTGAAGTTGCTGGGAGATTTAGGCGAGCGCCCCGACCCTTTGCTGCTGAGTTTGGAGCGTTTCACCGCCCACGAAACATTCTCTCAAGGCAGTGTGGTGGTTGACGGCAGCGACAATGCCTCTGTGCAGTACGCCCTGTGTTGCCACCCCTTGCCTGGCGACCCCATCTTGGGCTACTTGGGTCACGGCGAAGGCTTGGTGATTCATTTAGAGAGTTGTCAGGTTGCGCAACGCCTTAAAGCCAAGGATAGCGAGCGCTTCATCGCGGTTGAATGGTCAGATGAAACTGTACGCAGTTTTGAAGCAAGTATTGTGGTGACCGTACTCAACGGCAAAGGTGTATTGGCAAGCGTCGCCGCGGCCATCACCTCGGCTGAAGCCGACATTAAGTTGGTCAGCATGGTTGATGAGGTCAGCGGCAAGGAAGCCACCGATTTACGTTTCTTAATTGCAGTGCAAGACTTTACCCACCTGCAATCGGTGCTTTCCAGTTTGCAGCGCTTACCTGCTGTCAGCAAAGCCAGCCGGGCTTTTTCGCACCGCGCGCAGTCTTGACACCGACCCTGTTGTTAAGTTGGTGCGGGATAAACCACTTTCATAACTTCTATTTCTAGCCACCCCTTGGGAGTTTGGAGTTTGACCACATCGCCCACATGCGACTTAAGCAAGGCTTGGGCAATCGGTGAGACCCAACTGACCTGTGCATTCAAGCTGTCAGCCTCATCGATACCCAAAATAGTGATGGTGTTAGCGCTGCCCTCTTGGTCTTCATAGCTGACAGTAGCGCCAAAAAAAACCTGATCGCGCCCATGGTGCAAACTGGGGTCAGACACCACAGCCAACTCTAGCCTTTTGGTTAAGAACCGAATACGCCTGTCGATTTCTCGCAAACGTTTTTTGCCATAAATATAGTCGCCGTTTTCAGACCTGTCACCGTTGCTGGCCGCCCAGTGCACGATTTCCACCACTTTGGGACGCTCGTCGTCAATCAGGCTGAGCAACTCTTCGCGCATGCGGGCGTAGCCCAGTGGGGTGATGTAGTTTTTGCTGCCATTAGGCAAAGCAGGAGAAACGTCTTCGTCTTCATCGCCTTGGTCGCTTGGGTCGGAATTGCGGGTAAAGGCTTTACTCATATATATAAATGGTGCGGCTGGCAGGATTCGAACCCACGACCCCTTGGTTCGTAGCCAAGTACTCTATCCAACTGAGCTACAGCCGCACTGGGCGCAGATCATAACATGTACGAACCTAAACCCAAGGTCATACAGAACCTTCACTTACATCGAGACTCGCTTTGGATTTGGCTTTTTTATGCCGCCCATACAAATCAAATGCGTGCAACACACCTGCAAAAAACAGACAGGAAAGTGAAACAACAGATATGGAATCTATAGCTGTGAAACGAAAACCCAAGACCAGAAAAAACCCAGGCGCCAGGGCAAAACTCATATCCACTAAATTTAAACCTTGTGGGTGCCGCTTGAAATAAAAATAAAGGCAGACCCATTCAACTAGAAAAAACACAATCACCAAATCAAGCACCCAAACAGGTAGTGTGTAATTCATCTGCGAACTACCAAAGTGCAGGAAGATCAGCTGTTGTTGTTAACAAGAATCACTATGGTGACGAGCACCGTTGCAATGGCTGAAAAGAGCGCAATACCAACGGCGTAGTAAATAGCAGCTTTATTTTTGATTTGGGCAACGATAGATTTATTCATAAAAATATTTCATCAAAGGTTAGTGGTGGGCCCACCTGGACTCGAACCAGGGACCAAAGGATTATGAGTCCTCTGCTCTAACCAACTGAGCTATAGGCCCTTTAACCCCATTGTATTCAGTAAATAGACCACCACTTTTGCTTTACCCAAGGCTTGCAAACAAAGCTGATTGTTTTTTGCCCAGACTGACCAAAGGACATTTGCAGGCTTGCATCTGCTGGGCGAAAAATAAACTGCAGTTGCTCTGTCAGCGACGCAACGCCGTTGGATACATCGCCCATGTCACGCACAAAAGGAACGATGTCTAAGCTGACTTGCTGCGCAGAAAAAGTGCCTTGTAACTGCGCACGCATTTGCTTAGTTGCATCTGTGCCCTGCAGCCACAGGGTCATGCTGGACTCGCCTGCTTTGGCGCACTGAGGGATATCTATGGGCCAAGCCACACATATTTCTTGCTCACTCAGGCGCACTACTTGCTGTTTGTACCTGTTGATTGTGCTTTCTTGCGAATAGCTTTCACAAAAAAACTCTTGGCCAGAAGGTGGCGAGCAAGCCAGCAAAAAACACAAGGCCAAACAAAGAAAACTCAGCCTGGCACTCACCGCGCTAGAACCAGGGTTTTTCACACTGGCCTGAAAAAACAGCAGATAACTTCATTTGACCCACCTCGCCATCAATGAATCGCA
>CAMBXY010000112.1 GCA_945871945.1 Bordetella parapertussis | reverse complement strand
ACTTCGTGCGAAGGTGAGCCGATAGCAGCTTGATGGATTGGTTTAGTAGGCATGGGCTCGAGCTTACCTCGTTGTCAGGAGATTTTGAGCGTGCCTTAAGTTTTCATAGAATAGAGCCCAACACACCCTTCAATATGTTCCGATTCTTTAGATCATCCCCCAAAACAGCCCCTGTTGATGACAAGGCCTTGCCTGCCAGTCCCTCGTCAACTCAAGCCGAGTCAACCACCGCATCTGAACAGCCTACAGCTGCTGAAGCACCCCGCCAATCTTGGCTTAGCAAGCTCAAAGCGGGTCTGCGTAAAACGGGTGGAAGCATTGCCTCGGTCTTTACCGGCACTCAAATTGACGATGCATTGTACGAAGAGCTTGAGACGGCCTTGCTATTGGCCGATACAGGCGTCAAAGCCACAGAACACTTGTTGCAAGACCTCAAAGCGCGCGTCAAAGCGGCCAAGGCCACCGACCCTGCAGCAGTTAAAGCCTTGTTGATTGAGGCCATTACGGACTTGCTGCTGCCACTTCAAAAGCAACTTCACATCGGCACTCAAAAGCCGATGGTCATCATGGTCGCCGGTGTCAACGGCGCTGGCAAAACTACTTCCATTGGCAAACTCACGCACCATTTGGCTGACCAGGGCGCCAGTGTGTTGTTGGCGGCGGCCGATACCTTCAGGGCAGCAGCCCGCGAGCAATTGGCTGTGTGGGCGCAGCGCAATACGGTTGAAATCATCAGCCAAGAAGGTGGCGATCCTGCGGCAGTCAGTTTTGATGCTGTGTCTGCGGGCAAAGCGCGCGGCAGAGATGTGGTGTTGGTCGATACAGCCGGCCGCTTGCCCACTCAACTGCACCTCATGGAAGAATTGAAAAAAATCAAGCGCGTGGTGCAAAAAGCCGATGCAACTGCGCCGCACGAAGTCTTGCTGGTCATTGACGGCAACACCGGGCAAAACGCCTTGACGCAGGTGAAGGCTTTCGACGAAGCACTGGGCCTCACCGGGCTTATTGTGACCAAGCTAGACGGCACCGCCAAAGGGGGCGTGCTGTGCGCCATTGCCCGCGAAAAAGCCATACCCGTTTACTTCATTGGCGTGGGCGAACAACTTGATGATCTGCAAACTTTCGATGCACGAGAGTTTGCCGAAGCCTTGCTGAACTGAGTCAATCCTCTAAAACCGAGTCGGCGAAAATGGCCGCGGGTCAATGCTGCTTGCCTCATTCGACATCAATTCAGACAAAAGCACGCCCGTGCCGGGGCCTGTGCTGAAGCCAATGTGTTGATGCCCAAAGGCCAACCACAAACCTGGGCAGTTGGGCATCTCGCCAATCACAGGCCGGCTGTCTGGCGTGGTGGGTCGCGAGCCCAGCCAATCTGATCCTGGCACAGCAGATTTCATGGGCAAGACACGACGCACTGCATTTTCTGCAGCTTCCAACTGCTGCAAATTGGGCGCATCGTCGCGCGCAGCCAACTCAACACCAGTGCTCAATCGAAACACGTCTGCACCCTGCTCGTCTTTCATGGGCGATAAAACATACGCGCCAGACAAGTCATAAATGGGGCGCCCCAAACGAACCCCTTCAAGCGCTTGGAAATGGCGATGGTAACCACGCTCAAAACCCATGTTGACTTTGAATTTGGTGCTCAAGTGACTGGCTTCAAGCAAGCTCTCAGACCAAGGCCCCAAGGCCACCACCAAGTTGGGCGTCCAATGTGCGCCTCCTTCTTGGTTCACCCATTGCCAGCCATTGGCTTGCTGTTGAATGGCACGGACTTGTGCTTGCACAATGTGCCCGCCGCCCTCCAAAAACTGCTTGGCATAAGCCTTTACCACGGCACGCGGGTTATCGACCGATGCGGCATCTTTAACCCACAGCGCATGGCTGAATGCAGGTGCCAAATGGGGCTCCAAAGCTTGCAGGGATGGCGCGTTCAATACCTCTGTGACAACACCAAATTCTTGCAATAACTCGCGACTGGCCGCGCCGGACGCAAATGCGGCGGCGTGGGCATACAACCAAAGCCAGCCTGTATCGCGCAATCGGTTTTCAACATGGGCCAGTTTCAACCACGCACGGTGCGTGTCCGAAGACAGCTGTATCAAGCCATCTAAAGCCAAGGTGGTCACTTCAAACGAAGAACGTTTGGCGTGCCAAAGAAATCGCCAAAGCCACTGCCACTGGGTAAGCGCACTGGTTCTGATCTTCAATTGAGGCCCAGGTCTGAGCAACATCGAGGGCAGGCTTTGCAACAAACCAGGTCGATTGAATGGCAAGAAAGAACTGCGCGAAAGCACGCCCGCGTTGCCGTGTGAAGTTTCTTCGCCGGGCGCTTGTTGGTCTACCAAGGTGACGCGCCAACCCTTGGCTTGTAAGGCCAAGGCACATGAAACCCCCACCATGCCGGCGCCCAGCACGGTGACTTGTCGACTGGTTTCAAAAAGATTCATGGTCCTATTTTGCTTGAAAAGCTTCTGGATCAATTTTTGATGCCAAGCTGAAACGCTTGGACAAGGCAAGGTTGATGGCCATTGAACTGCGCTTTGGATTTATAGTGTCGTCATGAAATTTCTTCAATGGTCTTTGGCTGGTTCAGTCGTTTTGGTTTTAAGCGCTACGGCCTTCTGGTTGACAAGACAAGATGCGCCCTCTAAAGAAGCGCTGTCAACCAAATTGCAGTGCGAACTACCACCGGCTTCAACCGCCGCCCCCAGACCCGGCATGGTCTGGATTCCAGAGGGTGTTTTCGACATGGGTGACAGTGTTTATGCCGAAGAAAAACCTGTTCGCAATGTGCGGGTGAAGGGATTTTGGATGGACCGCACTGAGGTCACCAATTCAGAATTTGCAGCCTTCGTGAAAGCCACTGGCTATGTCACTGTGGCAGAGCGGCCGGTCAACCCGCAATTGATTGCCAGCTTGCCAGAAGACATGCGCAAACCTGGGGCCGTGGTGTTCAAGGTGCCAGCCAAGCTCAGCTACGGAGATGACCCGTGGCAGTGGTGGCAATACATACCGGGCGCAAATTGGAAGCAGCCAGCGGGCCCAGAATCCAGCGTAGACAAATACGGCCAATTTCCTGTGGTGCATATTACTTTTGAAGATGCTCAAGCCTATGCCCAATGGAAAGGTCATCGTTTGCCAACGGAAGCCGAGTGGGAGTGGGCCGCTCGCGCTGGCGCCAAGGAATTACCTGGCCAGCACGATCAACCTGCCAGTGCCAACACATGGCAAGGAATTTTTCCCATGGCCAATGCCAGCGAAGATGGATTTTCAGGTATTGCACCAGTGGGCTGCTATGCGCCCAATGCTTACGGCTTGTTCGACATGATTGGCAATGTATGGGAGCTCACTGCCGATGCATTTGTAGCCGACAGGCCTGCAGTTTCCAGTCAGGCAGGCACAAGTTCAAATCAAGGGCTCGACCCTGATGAAGCACAACGGCCGCCCATTTTTAAAAAGCTTCAAGCCAATTCAGATCCCAAAGCACGCGTGATCAAGGGTGGCTCTTTTTTGTGTGCACCCAACTACTGCATGCGCTATCGCGCGGGGTCTAGGCAACCGCAAGAAGAAGATTTGGCCGTGAGTCACTTGGGATTTAGAACCCTCTATCAGCCATGATGATTGCCAAACGCTTTCTCCTTGCGGCCTTGGTCTTGGTGACCTTGCTTTCAGCCTTGTTGCTTGTCATCAAAGACAAGATCATGCTAGGCGCAGAGGCTTATTTGTATGGCTACCCCTTGGTCATGATGGAAACCACGCGCTTACACAGCGCCAAATACGCAGGCCCCGAAAATCATTTGCGCATGATCAGGCAATTTCCAAACGCCCAATTTAAAGATGTGGTGCGCCCCAATGTCGACACACTCTACACCACGGCATTTCTCAGCATGAAAGAGGGACCTTGGGTGTTTGAAATGCCCGCCAACGACAATCGTTACGAGTTGATGCCTTTCATGGATGCATGGACCAATGTGTTTTCATCTCCCGGCACCAGAACTTCGGGCAATCAAGGCGCCACTTATTTATTGGTCGGCCCACAATGGGATGGTCAGGTGCCCAAGGGCATGACGCTTTTAAAGTCACCCACCGACATGGTTTGGCTCATTGGCAGAACGCAAACCAACGGCACAGCAGATTTTGCAACGGTGCATGAATTGCAAAACCGTCTTAGCCTTACAAAATGGCGCCAGCCGTCCAGCATTCTTTCAGCAAGCACCGATTCGCAAAGAGATGCAAAACCAGCCTGGCAAGTTAGCACTGAACCAAGCTTACCGCCTGTGGCACAAATGAAAGCGTTCAGCACCCCTGAGTTTTTCAATCGGCTCATGCAACTGATGATCAGCAACCCACCGCCAACCGAAGATGCTCCCCTGCTTGCCAGACTGGCACAACTTGAAATTAAACCCGGCCAAGCTGTGCACTTAAGCTGGACGAATACATTGAGTTTCAGCTTAGGTCGATGGCTTGCAAATCAGCGCGTCATGAAGGCCTTGAACACCAAACCTCAAGACGGAGTTTGGTCCTCCCCACCCTTGAATTTGGGGCGTTATGGCACCGACTACAACACGCGCGCTGCGGTGGCCATGGTGGGTCTTGGCGCCAACCTGCCAGAAGATGCCCTTTACCCCAACACGGCGGTCGACCAGCAAGGAAGGCCACTGAATGGTCAGCATCGATATCGCTTGCACTTTGCGGCCAATGCACTGCCGCCGGTCAAAGCTTTTTGGTCCATCACCGCTTATGGCGCAGATGAATTTTTGATAGACAACCCACTGCAACGTTTTGCCTTAGGTGATCGAGATCCATTGGTCTTCAATGCAGATGGCTCCCTGGACATTTGGATACAGGCCTCAATGCCCGATCAAAAAGAAGCAGCCACCAATTGGCTACCCGTTCAAAAGGGTTCTGCATTTTTACTCAATGCGCGTCTGTATTGGCCAGAGGCCAAAGCATTGAATGGGCAATGGAAAATGCCTGTGCTTGAACTGCTGAACTAAGACACTAAAGTGACTTGCTTCAAGACCAAGTAGTTGGTAATCAAGCCTTGCACATAGGCCCTGATATTGGGTGGATTCACAGGCCGACTTAAGGCCTGGTAACCACCCACAATGGCCAGATAAAGAAGCGCCGCCAAATCACGCGCTTTGGCTTTGTCTTTGACGATCGCCAAAAATTTTGATTCAAACAAATTGATGCGCTCAGCGTCAACTTCTACCAACAGCTG
>CAMBXY010000111.1 GCA_945871945.1 Bordetella parapertussis | reverse complement strand
CTGCTCAAGCGCTGGATGAGGTGAGTTGCATGCAAATTTCAAGCTCAGATGCCAACCAGCTTTTAGCTGAAGCCTCGCCATTATTGGTGCCTGTGTTTGAAGCGCTGTTGCTTCAGCAAAACATGCACAACAGCTTGCGCTCTCCTAGGGTATGACAGTGGCAATATCGAATACCCATTCCAATCCGCGACTCAATATCGACGACATCCACTGGGCGGATGTCTATTTAGCTACGCTCGATAATTTACGCAGTGTTTGGCCGCATGCTTGGCCTGGTCAGGCTGTTGTGTTGACATCGTGTGTGCATAGACTGTGGCCTGAGCAAGCACCCTCGCCCAGCAGTACGGGCGGCCAAATGATTCAAGCCGCGCTTGCCATGGCGTTGCATATGGAAGACTGTGCAGCACAGTCCCACTATGAACCGCAATACCACCATCGTTTGCACACAGCCGACGCGTTAACGGCGATGTGTCTTTTGATTCAGGCTTTGCAAGCACAAGGCATCGCGGTAGACGATGAGTGGGCTGCGGCCCTGCTGTTGGCGGTCATCTCGCACGATGTGTTGCACCCGGGCGGGGTGAATCGGTTTGCGCAGGAGTTTGAGCGGCGCTCCGCCAAGGAAATGCAAGGCATCGCCCAAGCTTTTCAAATAGGAAAAGAGTGGTTACAGCGAGTGAGTGAGTTGATTTTGCGCACCGACCCCACACTGGTGGCGGGCAACCATGACAAAGTTAAAAACATCCCTTTTGTGATGAACTTGGATTGGGCTTGTGTGCTGCTTAACGAGGCTGATATTTTGGCCAGTGCCACCTCGCGCTATGGCCCTGCGCTCGGCCAAGACTTGGCGCAAGAGTGGGCCTTAAAAAATCACCCGCTTCATAGGGTTGTGGGAACCGCTGAAGGGCGGCTTCAATTTTTGTCTGGCTTGCGGTTTTCAACGCCTGCCAGTGACGCTTTTCGCATGAAAGAAAGCGTTGCAAAACAATTGGCACTTCAAATATCGTCTCGCAACGAATAGGGGAGTGCATGCAAGCCCAAGCTCGCACCCAAGGCTGTGCTTAAACCGCCTGCTGTTTCTTCTAAAGCGCTGTTTTGTAAACACACCAATGCCCAGTGCCCGTGCACAGGGTGATGGCAAGCTTGGGCAACAATGCCCGAAGGTTGGCTGGGGTCATTCGCGCTAAAAACCTCTTCACCCGCGTTCAAGGCAGCAGAGGAGGAAACAAGATAAGCGCGACGCTTCAAGGTGCCGCGAAATTGGCTGCGCGCCACCACCTCTTGGCCTGGGTAGCAGCCCTTTTGAAAATTTACCCCGCCCACCGATTCATAGTTGAGCATTTGCGGCACAAAGGCTTCGAAGGTGGCGGCTTGCACATCGGCCACCCCGCTCAACACCTCGCTCAGCATCCAATCTTGCAGCGGCAAAGCCGGCGCCGACAGCGCTGTACCCACCGGCACGATTTGCAAAGCACGACCATGGCTTTGCGCAGGGTAAAGCCGCACTGTCCAAGCTTGTGCGTCAAGCTGCAAAGCCCAGGGGGCTGCGGCCAAAGACGCAGGCACCGCGTTGCCCAGCACACCACGCACCTCGTACTGCCCCGACACATCGTTTATGAGCACCTTGGCGCGAAGCACAAACATGCGCAAGCGCTTCAAGGTTTGCGCCAGCAGGTCTTGTCGCAACACCAACCACACATCCTCAGGCGAAGTTTTGAAGCCCATAAAGCTGGCTTGCATGCGGCCTTTGGCATTGCAAAAAGCGGCTAAGCGGGCTTGGTCGGAGGGCAACAGTAAAAAATCATTGCTCAGTTGGTTGTGTAAAAAGTTGGCGGCGTCCACGCCTTGGGTATGGATCAGGCCTAAGTGGGGCAGGGCGCAAGCGCCTTGAGCGGTAGACATCATGTCTGGAAGGTCAGCATATGCATTCATACCTCTATTATCATGGCCGCATCTTTGGACTCCGCAGGAGCGGCAATGAAATGGTTTTGGCGCAGCTTCTGGCTGACACTGGGCATGGTTTTGGTCGTCACGGTCGCCGCCGCTTGGTGGGTTTTACGCCCTTTGCCCATGACCACACAGACCGTGGATTTGTCTGTTTCCTCAGGATCTACCCCGCGCATGGTGGCCAACCAAATTGCCGAGTCCGGCATCGATGTGTCGCCCACGCTGATGTATTACCTTTTCAGGTTCAGCGGGCAGTCCAAGCTGATTCGTGCTGGCAGCTATGAAATTGCCAACACCACCAACGCTTGGGATTTGCTGCAAAAACTGGTGCGTGGCGAGGAAAACCTCAAGGCCATCACCTTGGTGGAGGGCTGGACCCTGCGCCAATGGCGACAAGCCTTAGCCAAAGCAGAATTTTTAAAGCACGACACCCAAGGCGACACGGATGAAGAACTGATGCGCCGATTGGGTCGCCCCGAGATGCCTGCAGAAGGACGCTTCTTCCCAGACACCTATATGGTTGGCAAAGGCAGCAGTGATGTGGCGGTGTTGCGCCGCGCACTGAATGCCATGGACAGTCAACTCGCCAAAGCTTGGGCCCAACGTGATATGGGCCTGCCTTTGCAAAACCCGCAAGAGGCTTTGGTGCTGGCCAGTATTGTGGAGAAAGAAACCGGCAAACCCTCGGACCGCGCCATGATTGCCAGCGTGTTTCACAACCGTTTGCGTATCAATATGCCGTTGCAAACCGACCCTACCGTTATCTACGGCATAGGGGCTGACTTCGACGGCAATTTGCGCCGCGCTGATTTGAAAACCGATCACCCGTGGAACACCTATGTTTATAAAGGCTTGCCCCCCACGCCGATTGCCATGCCCGGCAAAGCCGCATTGATGGCCACTTTGCAGCCCGCCACCAGCAAGTCGCTGTATTTTGTGGCGCGGGGAGACGGCAGCAGCGAGTTCAGCGAAAACTTGGACCAGCACAACAACGCAGTCAATCGTTACCAGCGCAACCCAGCCAAGGCACAATAGTCAGGATGAACCGCGGTATTTTCATCAGCTTTGAAGGCATAGACGGCGCTGGTAAATCCAGCCATGTGCAAGCCGTGGCTGATGCGTTCACCCAAGCCCGCCGCCAAGTGGTGCTGACCCGCGAACCTGGTGGCACGCCTTTGGCAGAAAAGTTGCGCGAGATGGTCTTGCACGACCCCATGGATAGCTTGAGCGAAGTGCTCTTGATGTTTGCGGCACGCCGTGACCATTTGCAGCAAGTCATAGAACCGGCTTTGGCCCGTGGCGATGTGGTGGTTTGCGACCGTTTTACTGACGCCACATTTGCCTACCAAGGCGCGGGCAGGGGCTTTGACATCACTGTCCTGTCGCAACTCGAACATTGGGTGCAGGGCTTGCCCTCCGGTGGTCTGCGCCAACCCAATTTGACCTTGTGGTTTTCGCTGGACCCAGCGATTGCAGCCGAGCGCCTAGGCAAGGCCCGTTTGCCCGATAGATTTGAAGCACAGCCAACTGATTTTTTTGCCCGAGTTCACCAAGGCTATGTGGATCGCTTGCAAGCAGACCCGCAACGATTTGCCCGTATCGATGCCTCGGCTACCCCAGAGCAAGTGCGAGCTCAACTCATGCGGGTGCTTAAAGAGCGCCTTCAGTTGGAGAACCCTGCGTGATTGCCTTGGCCCCTTGGTTACAAGCTTCCTTGGAAAACCTGCTCACCCGTCCAGGGCACGCGTGGTTGATCCAAGGCTCTACGGGTTTGGGGCAGTATGACTTGGCCTTGGCTTTGGCTCAAAGCTGGCTGTGCCAAACACCCACACCGCAAGGCGCATGCGGTCAATGCGCCAGTTGTCACGGTATTGACGTGCGTGTTCATGCCGACTTCAGGATGCTGATGCCCGAGACCGAAATGATTGAAAGAGCATGGCCTTTGAGTGAAAAGGCGCAAAAAGAGATTGACGACAAAAAGCGCAAGCCCAGCCGTGAGATTCGGGTGGATTCTCTGCGCGAGATGCTGGAGTTTTGCCATCTGACGCGCTCGGGTGAGCGCGGCAAAGTGGTGATGATTTACCCCGCCGAGCAAATGAATACCATCACAGCCAACACTTTGCTTAAAACCTTGGAAGAGCCACCAGCCGACACCCGCTTCATTCTTGCCACTGCCGCGGCAGATGCGTTGCTGCCCACCATCCGCAGCCGTTGCTTGGTCTACACCTTGCGTTGGCCCGACGCCGGCTCTGCGATGGCATGGCTGAGTGAGCAAGGCTTGCCCACCGCAGACGCTGCTGTGTTGTTGCGTGCGGCAGGTGGTCGGGCGCATGACGCCTTGGTCTATTTCAATGACGGCATGAAAGCCAAAGACTGGACAAGCTTGCCCAAGTTGCTGCTGCGTGGCGAGGCGGGTTTACTCAGTGATGCAGCACCCGCCATGGTGTTGTCAGTGTTGCAAAAGCTTTGTCATGACATGCAAGCCTTGGCCTGCGGTGGTTTGCCTAGGTATTTTGAAGTTGCCGATCTGCCTGCAGCTAAAAACTTCAACACACTCAGCCAATGGTCCAGAGAGTTAATGGACAGCGCACCCAGCATAGACCACACATTCAATCCCGGTTTGCTGCTGCAGGCCTTTGTCAGCCGGGCCCAAAGAGCGATGTCCGCCTGAGCCTCATTTATGTATACCGATTCTCATTGCCACCTCAATTTCCCTGAACTTCAAGCCAACTTAGGTGATATTCGCCAAGCCATGCAAGAGGCGCAGGTGTCTCGCGCATTGCTCATCAGCACCCGTATGGAAACCTTTGCCAATGTCAACGCCATGGCTGTCGCGCACGACAATTTTTGGTGCACCGCCGGCGTTCACCCCGACGAAGAGGGCGTTCAAGAGCCTAGTTTGGATGATTTGCTGCATATGGGGCGTCAGCCCAAAGTGGTGGGCATTGGTGAAACCGGCCTAGACTATTACCGCTTGGGCGAACGCAGTGTGGACGATATGGAATGGCAGCGGGAGCGCTTTCGCCTTCATATTCGCTGCGCCCAAAGCCTTTCCCTGCCCTTGGTGATTCACACCCGAAGCGCAAGTGCTGACACATTGGCCGTTTTGAAAGAAGAGGGCGAAGACGGAGGAGCCAAGGCGGTGGGCGGCGTGTTTCACTGCTTCACCGAAACCGCTGAGGTGGCGCGCGCCGCACTGGATTTGGGGTTTTACATCTCTTTTTCGGGCATCTTGACGTTTAAAAATGCCCAAGACTTGCGCGATATCGCAGCTTGGATGCCGCTTGAGCG
>CAMBXY010000110.1 GCA_945871945.1 Bordetella parapertussis | reverse complement strand
ACCAAAAAAGTAGGTCCCCCAAGCGCGGCGCTGGATGTGCCGCTGACACACATCAACGCCAGCTATGTGCGCAGCCATTTCGACGCCATCGAGGTGCGCGTGCCCGGTGCGCCGCGCAGCGATGAAATCATCGTCATCTTGGCCATGAGCACAGGCGCGCGTGTGCATGCGCGTGTGGGCGGTTTGGCCGCGCAAGACATCAGTCAATGGAATGGGTTGCGTTAACCACGCGGGAGCAAGACATGAAATCACAGATACGCAAAATCATTGTGCAGGTGGATGAAGTGCTGCAAGAGGCTGGGCAGGCCGTGAACCCGCCTACGCGTCGTGCCTTGGCCATGGCGGTGATTGCCAACCCCTATGCAGGCAAGTTCAGCGACAACCTAGACATACTGATGGATATCGGCGAAGAGTTGGGTGGGTTGCTGGGGGAGCGTTGCGTCAAAGCTTTGGGCATCAAGCCCGAAGAGGCGCAGAGCTACGGCAAAGCCGCGATAGTGGGCGAGGCCGGTGAGTTGGAACATGCTGCTGCCATTCTTCACCCCAAACTCGGCGCGCCTTTGCGCAAAGCGGTCAGCAAGGGCGCAGCCTTGGTGCCCTCAGCCAAAAAACAAGGTACGCTGGGAACCGCGATTGATGTGCCTTTAGGCCATAAAGACGCCGCCTTTGTGCGCAGCCATTTCGATGCCATGGAAGCGCGGGTGTCGGACGCCCCCCGCGCCAACGAGATCGTGGTGGCTGTGGTGGTCACTGACAGCGGTCGCCCACTGCCGCGTACAGGCGGCTTGCAAGTGCGAGAGATCGTCGGCCAAGACGGTTTGCGTTAATTTTTCAAGGAGTTTCCATGTCGCTTATCACGCCCGCCCCAGACGCCGCACTCATCGTGGTCGATGTGCAAAACGGTTTTTGCGATGGGGGCAATTTGGCGGTGGCCGGTGGTGCCCAAGTGGTGCCCATCATCAACCGCTTGGCCCCGGCTTTTGCCAACATTGTTGTCACCCAAGATTGGCATCCCGCAGGCCACGCCTCGTTTGCCAGCGCACACCCTGGCAAGGCCGCGTTTGACACCACCGAGATGTTTTACGGCAGCCAAGTGCTGTGGCCCGACCACTGTGTGCAGGGCACGCCAGATGCCGCGCTGCATGCCGAGCTGCATTTGCCCACGGCGCAACTCATCATTCGCAAAGGTTTCCACGCGGGCATCGACAGCTATTCGGCATTCATGGAGGCCGATCGGCAAACCCAAACCGGTTTGGAGGCGTATTTAAAGCAACGCGGTATTCGCAGTGTCTATGTGGTGGGCTTGGCCACCGACTTTTGTGTGGCTTGGACGGCGCTGGATGCAAGAACCGCCGGTTTCGATACCAGCGTGGTTGAAGACGCTTGCCGTGCGATTGACATGAATGGTTCCTTGGCTGCGGCTTGGGCGCAGATGCAATCGCAAGGCGTGAATCGTTTGCAGTCCAGCGGTTTTCTGCTGCCCTGAACCAAAGCCCACAATGAAAGCCGTGGCCGCGCGTCTTCACCCTGTGCAGTTGCAGGTCAACCGTCTAACCCGCTCGGCTGAACTCACCCGTCACACCACGCTGTTGCATTATTTGCGCAACGATTTGGGCCTTAACGGCCCCAAGTTCGGTTGCGGTTTGGGTGAGTGCGGGGCGTGTACTGTCTTGGTAGATGGTGTGCCTGCGCGGTCCTGCGTCATACCTGCTGTGGAAATACAAGACCGCGCCATCACCACGCTAGAGGGCTTGGGAAACGCCAGCCAACCGCATGCGGTGCAACAAGCTTTTATAGACACCCAAGCCGCGCAGTGTGGTTATTGTTTGAATGGCATGTTGATGATGGCAACCGCTTTGCTAGCGCGTGAACCGCATCCCACGGACGCACAAATCAAAGCCGCTTTGTCGGGCAATTTGTGTCGCTGCGGCACCCATGTGGAAATCATCGCGGCGGTTCATCGGGCGGCGGCCTTGATGGCTAACACTATCACCCAAGAGCCTGTCTGATGCGAGCCAAGTGGGTGCGTCAACGCAGTGATTTTTTCAACGCCCGTGGTGTGTTGCTGGTCTTGCGCGCGCCCTTGGCGCAACCTGCACCGGTAGCCGGGCAACCCAGTTTTGTGGCCAGCCTTGCCAGCGAAGGCGATGAGTGTGTGCTGGCCGTGTGGGACGACGCCAGTGTCACCGCTTTGCATGGCCATGTGGATATGGGTACGGGGCTGCGCACTGCTTTGGCGCAAGTGGTGGCTGAAGAATTGAATATGTCGGTGAACCAAGTGCATCTCTTGATGGGCCACACCGCACTCTCGCCCAACCAAGGCGCCACCATTGCCAGCACCTCGATCCAAATACACGCCGCGCCCTTGCGGGCAGCCGCCGCGCAAGTCAGGCATTGGCTGTGTGCCAAAGCCGCCGACCGCTTGGCTTGCGCGCCCGACGAGGTGAGCTTGCACCACGGGCAGCTCAAAGCGCGCAGTGGCGAAATCAGCTTGGCCAGTTTGTTGTCTGAGCAGCAAGTGCTGTTGCGCTTGGACAGCCAAGCCCAGCTCAAGCCCAGTGAGCAACACCACACGATTGGACAAAGCACGCCGCGTGTTGACATGGCTGCCAAGGTGTTTGGCGAGCTGATTTATGTGCACGATATGCGCATGCCTGGCATGTTGCACGGGCGCGTGGTGCGCCCGCCCTATGCGGGTGCAGACCATGGCGACTTTATCGGCAACACCTTGGCGCAAGTCGATACAAACAGCATCTCTCACATCGCCGGCATTCGCTCGGTGGTGGTGCAACGCGACTTTGTCGGCATCGTCGCCGAGCGAGAAGAGCAAGCCGAGCAGGCCATGCGCGAATTGCGGGTGCATTGGAAGCCTTGGCCTGGCATGCCCGACGTACAAAACACCGCGGATGCGATACGCCTTAACCCCCGTAGCACGCGTGAATTGGTCAACGAAGGCGATGTGGATAGTGCACTTGCGCAAGCCGACCATCTGTTGCAGCGCGAGTATGTGTGGCCCTACCAAATGCATGCTTCCATTGGCCCCTCGTGTGCGGTGGCTTGGTGGCTACAAGGCTCAGACCCACAGTCGCCATCCGTGCAACTGCGGGTGTGGGCTGGCACGCAAAACCCGCATGTGCTGCGTGCTGATCTGGCCTTGCTGTGCGGCGTGGCTGACCCCGAGGTGGAAGTGGTGCGCATGGAGGCCGCCGGTTGTTACGGTCGTAACGGCGCAGACGATGTGGCCGCCGATGCTGCCTTGTTGTCCAAGGCTGTGGGTGCGCCAGTGCGGGTGCAACTCTCCCGAGAGCAAGAGCACGCATGGGAGCCCAAGGGCGCGGCACAGCTCATGCAAGTGCGTGGTGGGCTGTCGGCCAGCGGTCAAGCGGCGGGTTACGATTTTCAAACCTCTTACCCCTCCAACGGCGCGCCCACCTTGGCCTTGCTGCTGACACGAACCATTGAGCCCACAGCACGCGCTTATGAAATGGGCGACCGCACAGCCCGCCCGCCATACGACTATGCCGACTTGCGTGTCACGGTGCATGACATGCCGCCGCTTTTGCGTGCCTCGTGGTTGCGGGGTGTGTCGGCTTTGCCCAATTCATTTGCGCACGAGAGCTTTATTGACGAGCTGGCTGTCGCTGCGAATGCCGACCCCTTGCAATACCGCTTGGACATGCTCAGTGACCCGCGTGCCAAAGCATTGCTTCAAGCCACTGCCGACCGGGCGGGCTGGCGGGTGCATCAACAGCCCCAACAACAGCCCGTGCTGGGAGACTGGTTGCAAGGGCAGGGCGTAGCCTATGCCCGCTATGTGCACAGCCAGTGGCCGGGCTTTGGTGCGGCTTGGTCGGCATGGGTGGCCGATGTCGAAGTGCATCAAAAAACCGGCGAAGTGCATGTCAAGCGGGTGGTGGTCGGGCATGACGCCGGCTTGGTGATCAACCCACGCGGTGTGGAGCAACAAGTGCATGGCAATGTGTTGCAAACCACCAGCCGCGCCTTGCTTGAAAAAGTCGAGACGGATGACAAAGATGGGCGCGTGGTCAGCCAAGACTGGGGCAGCTATCCCGTTTTGAATTTCCGCCAAGTGCCCGTCATTGAGGTGGTGCAAATGCCGCGCCCTGGCGACGATGTGCCCTTGGGTGCAGGCGAGTCGTCTTCGGTGCCCGGCACGGCCGCTATTGCCAATGCTATTTTTGATGCCACCGGCATACGCTTTCGCAACCCACCTTTCACGCCAGAAGTGGTGCGCGCGGCTTTGCATCCTTTGGCAGCACCCTCTCCCGCGCCCACGCCCATGGCCGACACGGTGTCTAAAACCCAGACCACACAAGCCGGCGTCAAACAGGGTTGGCGTAGACGCTGGCAACAAGCCACGGGCCTGGCCTTGGGGGTGTTTGCACTCAGTGCCGCCGTGGTGGGTTGGCGCGCCGCTTTGCCCTCGGTGAGTTTCAACTCCGCGAATTACAGCGCCGACATGTTGCAACGCGGCCAGCAGTTGGCGGCTTTGGGCAACTGCGCAGGCTGCCATAGCGCCGAAGACGGCATCCCCAACGCCGGTGGTCGCGCCATGGCCACACCGTTTGGCACGGTGTATGCCACCAACATCACACCCGATGTGCAGACGGGCTTAGGCGCTTGGTCGTACCAAGCTTTCGAGCGCGCTATGCGACTAGGCATTTCTCGCGATGGCCATGCGCTTTATCCGGTGTTTCCCTTCACCTCGTTTGCCAAAACCAGCGACGCCGACATGATGGCCTTGTATGCATGGCTGATGTCCCAGCCAGCGGTGACGTCACACACACCCGAGCCAGACATGCAATGGGGGTTTGGTTGGCGACCCTTGATGGCTTTGTGGAATGGTTTGTTTCATACGCCCCAGCAGTTTGCGCCTCAGCCCACGCAAAGCGCGCAATGGAACCGCGGTGCGTATTTGGTCGATGGCTTGGGACACTGCGGCGCATGCCACACACCGCGCAATGCACTGGGTGCCGAACGCAACACAGACGCCTATATGCAAGGCGCGATGGTCGACGGCTGGCAAGCGCCTGCACTGAATCAACTCAATCCTGCGCCCGTGGCGTGGAGCGAGCAAGAGTTTTTTCGTTACTTAAGGCAAGGACACACCGAACACCATGGCATTGCGGCAGGCCCCATGGGCTTGGTGGTGCGCAATTTGGCGGCCGTGCCCGATGACGATATACGTGCCATGGCGGTTTACTTGGCCTCTTTGCAGCCCG
>CAMBXY010000109.1 GCA_945871945.1 Bordetella parapertussis | reverse complement strand
CAAGCCTTGGCCGAAAAACTCGGGCCCCAGCATGGCGATTTATTGGCCTTGTACCGACCACCGCGCAAGCTTTGGCTGCAAGAAGTGGTGGGCTTGTCACGCCAGCGTACCTATTTCAAAACCGCCAGTGCTTCTTTGCGCGGGGTGCGCGCCTTGGTCAAGCATTTGCGTGCGGGGGGCTTTACCGCCATCTTGCCCGACCAAGTGCCGCCCGAGGGACAGGGCCTGTGGGTGCCTTTTTTTGGCAGGCCGGTCTACACCATGAACTTGCTGCCCAAACTCGCCCAGCAAACCGGTGCGGTGGTGTTGCTGGCTTGGTGTGAGCGCCACACCGGCGGACAATTCACCTTCCATGTGTTGCCGCCTTGTCTGCAGGCCTTGAACCAGCCCCAGACCACGCCCGAGCAAGCCGCTCTGCTGATGAACCAGGCCATAGAGCGCATGGTCTTGTCGCGCCCCGATCAGTACCTGTGGGGCTATGCGCGTGACAAACAACCACGGGCAGGCGACTAGATGATGGCTTTGCTGTGGCGCCTGGCCATGCATTTTTTGCGCTTCATGCCGTTGCCGCTGTTGCGCTGGCTGGGCCGCTTGTTGGGCTGGGCGCTGTGGGGCTTGGCCGCCAAGCGTCGCAAAGTGGTGTTGACCAATCTGGCCTTGTGTTTCCCCAAACTCACAGAGCCACAGCGCAACCGCTTGGGACGCGCACATATGGTGTTGTTTGCCCAAGCTTGGCTAGACCGCTCGTGGCTGTGGCATGGCAGCCCTGCCTTGGTTGCCAGTCGCTTGCACATGGTGGGGCAGGTGCAAGATTTGCGGCAGATGGATGGCGCGGTTTTGTTTGCGCCACATTTTGTGGGCTTGGATGCCGGTTGGACCGCGCTGTGTTTGTTGATGCAGCGCCGCTTCACCACCCTCTATACGCCGCAACGCTCTGTTGCCATTGACCAGTGGGTGCTAGAAGGGCGGCAGCGGTTTGGGCAACTGCGTTTGTTTCGCCGCGAAGACGGCTTCAAGGCCATCGTCAGCGCTTTGCGTCAAGGTGAATTGCTTTACCTGTTGCCCGATATGAATTTTCGTTTGGATGAATCTATTTTTGTGCCGTTTTATGGCGTCCCCGCGGCCACCGTGACATCGCTGCCGCGCTTGGCGCGATTGGGACAAGTGCCGGTGGTGCCGGTGACCACCCGCTTGACGCCCAAGGGCTACGAGGTGCAGGTGCATGCCGCTTGGCAAAACTACCCCAGCGACGATGTAGCGGCAGATACCGCGTTGATGAACCTGCGCTTGCAAAGCTGGATAGACGCCATGCCCGAACAGTACTACTGGGTGCATAAGCGGTTCAAGTCACGCCCTGAGGGTGAGGCCTCGCTGTACCCCGCTGGCACCGATTAATGCGGTTTTAAAAACGCCGACAAATGTTGGGCGACCAAGTCAGGTTGTTCATGCACCAGCCAGTGGCTGGCCTCAGCGATGCGCTTTAGCGTTAAATCGGGAATGTAGTTCTCTAGGCCGTCGATCAAGCCAGGCGGCAAGGCGATGTCTTGCATCCCCCACAGCACCAAAGTGGGTACCAAAATCTCTAACATCGACGCGGGCAAGGTGATGGCGGCAGCGGCGGCGTCCTCCGAGCGCGGTGGGCGCAGGGGCGAGGCGCGGTAGTAATTGAGCGCGCCGGTCAGCCCTTGCGACCAGACTTCGCGGTATTGCGCTTTGACTTCTTCTGTCAACCACGCATAGGGGCCATCGACCGCACCCATATTGGAGAAAAAAGCCCATAGGCGGCGGTAATCATCTTGGGCCAACAAGACTTCTGCATCGGGTCGAATCAGAAAGTTCATGTAAGCGCTGGCCGCTTGTTGCTCGGGGCTGGCTTGTAATTCGCGCAAAAAAGTACCTGGGTGCGGCGAGTTGATGATGGCCAATTGGTGCATCAACTGGGGATGCTGGTTGGCCATGTTCCAAGCCACTGCGCCGCCCCAGTCGTGAGCCACCAAGCAGGCCAAGGGTGCATCAGGCGACAAGGCCTGTTTCAAGGCCACCAAGTCTTGCACCACAAATTTAGCCCGGTAAGCAGACACCTCGGCGGGCGAACTCGATCCGGCATAACCGCGCAGATTGGGGGCCACACACCAGTAGCCGCCATGCTCAGGCGCAGAAAAATGCGCAAGCATCTCATCCCAGACAAATGCCGCTTCAGGAAAGCCGTGCAAAAAAAGCATCAAAGGGCGACCCTCAAGACCTGCCATGCGGCACTCTAAGGTCACGCCATGCGCCAAGGTGAGAGACTGCTTTTTCATTCGACAACGGCGGTGGCGGGGTGGGTCCAATCGAAGAGTTGCATGCTGACCTCTTCGACGCCTTGTTTTTTCAAGGAAGAAAACAAATGCGCTTGGCCGCCGCCCGATTGCAGTTTGGCAATCGACAAGGCCTTTTGCGCATCGCTGCGGTTGAGTTTGTCAGCCTTGGTGAGCAGCATTAAAAACTGCAGGCCGGCCTCCACCTTGGGGCGAATCACTTCAAGCAAAATTTCATCGAGTTCGGTAAGCCCCAAGCGAGGGTCGCACAGCAACACCACCCCCTTGAGGTTGTCCCTTGTCATCAGGTAATTGGCCATCACCCGCTGCCAGCGCACCTTGTCTGCCTTGGGCACAGCCGCATAGCCGTAGCCCGGTAAATCGGCCAGCACGGCGTCGGTAAGGTTCTGCCGACCCAGCGCAAACAAGTTGATGTGCTGGGTGCGTCCTGGGGTTTTAGAGGCATAGGCCAGTTGCCGTTGCTGCGTCAAAACATTGATGCAAGTGGATTTGCCGGCGTTGGATCGACCGACAAAGGCGATTTCAGGCTGCTCGTAAGCGGGCAAGTGGTGCAACTGTGCGGCGGTGGTCAAAAAGCGGGCGGTATGCAACCAGCCTACGGCCTGTTTGATGCGCTGCGCTTGCGCGTCGTCCAGCGGGGGTGAGCTTGAGGCCAAAGGGTTTCTTCCATAACGCCCAAAGAGGCGAGCAGGGCTGCATTGTAGAATCAGCTCAAGAATTCTTAACTCCCTAATGCCATGACTTTTTTTTCACGCTTACTTATAACTCTAGGCACACTGGCTGCATTCAGCCTCGCTCTTGCCAACGACAAACCCGCAGCGCCTGCCAAAGCCGATCCCGCCAAGGGCGCCGCTTTGTATGCTGTGGTCTGCACCTCTTGCCATGGTGCTGATGGCAATTCTGTTGCACCCACCTTTCCCAAACTCGCCCAACAACACCCTGAGTACATCGTCAAGCAGTTGACCGAATACAAGTCAGGCAAGCGCGCCAACGCCATCATGATGGGTTTTTCAGCAGGTTTGAGCGAAGACGATATGCGCAATATTGCCGCCTTTGTGGCCAGCAATAGCGCCAAGCCCGGTTTTGCTAAAGACAAAGATCTCGTCACCTTGGGCGAAAAAATCTACCGCGGTGGCATTGCTGACAGACAAATTCCTGCTTGCTCGGGTTGCCACAGCCCTAACGGTGCCGGTATTCCTTCGCAGTACCCACGACTCTCAGGCCAGCACGCCGATTACACCGTGTCTCAGCTCACCCAGTTTCGTGACGGCATTCGCCTCAACAGCTTGCAAATGGGCCAAGTGGCAGCCAAATTGAATGACAAGGAAATCAAAGCCTTGTCAGACTACATTGCCGGTTTAAACTAAACTTTAGTTTTGATTCATCTGCTCAAAGGCTGACATCATGTCAGCCTTTTTTACTTGGAGAAAAGGCTTATGTTGATTCGTACCGCGCCCGATGTTGCTAACAGCGACTTGCCCAGTGACATCACCGCGCAGTCAGCCTATCTCAATCGCCGTCAACTGATACAGCAAAGCATGGCCTTGGGTCTGCTGGGCGGTGTCGGTCAAGCTTGGGCGCATCCCAGCGTTGCCGCGCCTGGTAAATTGCCTGCTTTGGCAGCCAAGCATATCGATACGGATGGCGCTTCTGCCAATGATGTGCCCACGGCGTATACCTATGCCAGCACCTATAACAATTTCTACGAGTTTGGTACCGACAAAGCCGACCCCATGCGCAATGCGCACACCCTCAAGACCAAGCCATGGACGCTAGAGGTCGAGGGCTTGGTGAAGAAACCCCTGCGCTTGGGGTTGGAAGAGGTGATGAAGTTGGGTGCCATGGAAGAGCGCATTTACCGCATGCGGTGTGTAGAGGGCTGGTCGATGGTGATACCTTGGATTGGTTTTTCTTTGTCCACACTGATCAAACACGCTGACCCTCTGGGCAGCGCCAAGTTTGTTGAGTTTGTCACCTTGGCCGACCCCAAGACCATGCCTTATGTGGGTTCACGTGTATTGGAATGGCCTTATGTTGAAGGCCTGCGTATGGATGAGGCTATGCATCCTTTGAGCTTGCTGACTTTTGGCATGTACGGCGAAATTTTGCCCAACCAAAATGGCGCACCACTGCGCTTGGTGGTGCCTTGGAAATACGGTTTCAAGAATGCGAAAAGCTTGGTCAAGATTCGATTTACCGAAAAACAACCAGCCACCGCTTGGAACAAAGCCGCAGCGCAAGAGTATGGTTTTTATTCCAATGTGAACCCGAATGTGGACCACCCGCGCTGGAGTCAGGCCACCGAGCGGCGCATAGGCGAGGATGGCTTGTTCAATAAAAAGCGCAAAACCTTGATGTTCAATGGCTATGAATCGCAGGTTGCTGCCCTCTACAGCGGCATGGACTTAAGCAAGAATTTTTAATGCAAGCATGGCTTGGCATGAACTGGCGCGCACTTTTTGTGTCGCCTTGGGCCAAGCCTGTTGTTGTGCTGCTGCTGGCGCTGCCCGCAGTTTGGTTGGTATATGCCGCTTTCAATGATCTCTTGGGGGCCAACCCCGCCGAGACCTTAACCCGCAGCACCGGTGACTGGACTTTGCGTGCACTCTGCCTGGTGCTGGCCATCACGCCTTTGCGCGTGCTCACAGCCACGCCGGCCTTGCAACGCTTTAGGCGCACCTTGGGTGTGGGCACCTTTGTTTACGCTTGTTTGCATATGCTTTGCTACGCTTGGTTTGACCAAGGCCTCGATTTAAACGACATCTGGCTCGATATTCTTAAGCGCCCGTTTATTTGGCTGGGTTTTTCTGGCTTGGTCTGCATGCTGCCAATGGCTGCCACTTCGTTCAATGCAGCGATACGTTACATGGGTGTCAAGCGCTGGCAACTGCTGCACCGCTTGGTCTATGCGGTGGCTGTGCTGGCCGTTCTGCATTTTTTCTGGATGCGAGCAGG
>CAMBXY010000108.1 GCA_945871945.1 Bordetella parapertussis | reverse complement strand
CAACGCCAGCGGGCCATGATTGCCATGGCACTGGCATGCAAACCCAAACTGTTGATTGCCGATGAGCCAACCACTGCGCTGGATGTCACGGTTCAGGCGCAAATCTTAGATCTGCTTGATGCGCTGCAAAGCGAAATGGGAATGGGTTTATTGTTCATCACCCACGATTTGAATTTGGTGCGCAGGTTCTGTCACCGAGTGGGCGTCATGGAGCGAGGTAAGTTGGTCGAAATTGGGGAGACTGCCAAAGTTTTCAGCGACCCCCAGCACAGCTACACCCGCAAATTACTGGCCAGTCGTCCACAACGCGTGGTTCAACCCGTGCCTGCAGATGCCCCAGTTTTGCTTGAGGCAAACCAAGTTGGCGTCTCCTTCACCACCAAGCAAGGCTGGTTTGGTAAACGTGTTTTTCATGCCGTGAGTGCCGTCGATTTGAAACTCCAACGCGGAGAAACGCTTGGCATTGTCGGTGAGTCGGGCTCCGGCAAAACCACATTGGGCATGGCCTTGCTTGCGCTGCAACCGATGTGTGCAGGGAAAGTTCACTTCAACGGCGGGCGCATTGACAACGCCCAGCGGCAAGCCTTACAAACAATGCGCCGCAACATGCAGGTCGTGTTCCAAGATCCTTTTGCTTCGCTCAGTCCGCGCATGACAGTGGGGCAAATTGTGGTTGAAGGATTGGCGCTGCATCGCCCTGAGCTGACTGAGGCCGAGCGCGAGGCGTTGGTGCTTCAAATGCTGGTAGAGGTTGGGCTGAGCCAGGCCAATGGCGTGAGCCATGTGCTGCAGCGCTATCCGCATGAATTCTCGGGGGGGCAGCGCCAACGCATTGCCATCGCCCGGGCAGTGGTCTTGCGCCCCGCAGTTTTGGTCCTGGATGAGCCGACATCCTCACTGGATGTTTCGGTGCAGCAACAAGTGTTGGCGCTTTTATCTGAGCTGCAAGTGCGTCATGGCATCAGCTATATTTTCATCAGCCATGATTTGGCGGTGGTCCGCGCCATGTCTCACCGCGTCATGGTCATGAAGGACGGTGAGGTGATCGAACAAGGCCAAGCACAAGCCTTGTTTGACGCCCCACAACACCCCTACACCCAAGCGCTGCTAGCAGCCGCCCAACTTACTTGATGGCATAGATGCGCGCGTAGATCGCATCAGCTGCAATTTCCTTGGCATAGGCCGCCAGCACAGGCACCCTATTGATGCTGTTCAACGAGGTCAACGCGTGTCCAGCCGCCGTCCAGTGTGTAAAGGAGAAAAATCATGAATGATGTTCCTTTGTACATGCTGGTGAATCTGCACATCAACAATCCCGACACCTACCGCCAATACGAGAAGGGCTTTTTTCCCCTTCTCAAAAAATAGGGTGGGAAGTTCATTACTTTTGACGACGCGACTTTCACCCTAAAGGGCCTCTCGCCAAGAGCTGGTCGCATGATTCTCTGGAAGTTCCCATCCTAGGCCCTGGCCCAGCTTGGTATCAAGATCCAGAATATCAAGCGCTTTCTGCGCACCGCCGTGCGGGAACGCAATTGGAATTTCTAACGATGATGAGCAGCTTCAAGAAATAAAACCTATTTAAAATGAATAGGTTACAAGCAATCTACAGTGGTGTGGAAGCAAATGTGGAAGCAGCGTTAATTCACTGCTACTCAGCTGCGGAATGTTAATCAGGGGTTCTGTGGTCAAAACTTAGGTCAAGGAGCCACCTAAATAAGCATCGGCTCGCACGGTGCTTATTGCCTTTTAACGCCAACTTTTTGCTATTTCTTTTTCGTGCTTACTTTAACCGATGGCTTTTATAAGTACGCTCATAAAATTCTTCAGGCTTTGATCTGACCCACTTGATAAAGGGCTGAAGTTCCTCACTAGCTCTTAAAGATTCAACACTGTTTAGACGGCGCGCAAGTTCTGTTTCGTTAAACAACGCATGGATCTGCCGATGACAAATCCGATGCAGCACAACAGTTTGTTTGCCACCATGAGATTTTGGAATGAGGTGGTGAGCATCTCTTTGAGAAGGTGGAATACTTCGATCGCACAAAGGACAGTCAACATCCTTGTCTAGCTGTTCACCTAAGGTTGTCAGCTTAGTTTGTATTTGCGCTCTCTTGATACGTCCGTACACGATTAAGTGGCCTTACTTGTCTTGCAACTGTGTCAACGAGACCATTTCTAAAGCTTTAAAGTGTGTTGCTTCTAAATCAACAGGTGGAGCAAGCCCTGCATGAAAAGCTTCTAACCAGCGTGTTGCACACAGACACCACTTGTCACCTGGTTGCAAACCTGGAAAACTACTGCCCGGGCGCGGCGTCATCAAGTCGTTGCCACGAGACCTGGAAAAGTCAAGAAACTCTGCAGTAACCGTGGCACAAACAACGTGCGTTCCCAGGTCCAGTTCATTGGTTTGACAGCAACCATCACGGAAATAACCTGTGATGGGGTCATGCGAACAGGCTACAAGAGGAGTACCTAAAACATTCATTGGCATCATTTTTAAACTTTCTTAACAAATTCAAAGGAAGACTATTTGTCAGAGGATTTTTCGACTGAGGCAAAGTAAGGATATTCGAGCGCAACTGCAGGTGCGATTTGTGACACATTTAAAAGATTGTCGCAACTTCGCGCGCGCTCGAAATAGCCTCCAATTCGCTTGATATAAACCAACAAGTCTACAAAAAACGGATGGTGGCAAAGCGTGGACGAATCGCCGACCAGCAGCAATTTGCGCCGTGCGCGGGTCATGCCCACGTTCATACGGCGGATATCAGAGAGGAAGCCGATCTCGCCTTGGGGGTTGCTGCGTGTCAATGTGATGGCAATGATGTCGCGCTCCTGGCCCTGAAACGAATCGACGGTGCCCACACTGAGCCTGCGCTGAAGCAACAAATCATTCAGAACGGCGCTGTCTTCGATGGCGTCTTTCAAATAATTGATTTGTGCTCGGTACGGTGCAATCACGCCGATGGTCAGCGGGCGCTGGGCATGTTCAGTGAGCTCGAAGGGCTCGAGCAGTTGCGCTAGGCGTTCCAGCAACAATTGAGCTTCTTCGGGGTTGGCAGTTGAACGACTTTCGGGAATGGCAACTTCATGATATTCGCAGCCTGCCGTGTCGATGAATTCCACTGGCAAGTCAAATGCAAAGCGCGGGTCGTAAGCGGCCAAGTCGGCGTGGCGTACGCTAGGGTGCGGTACGAGTTGGCCGCCATAAAACTTCTCTGAGCTGAAGCCCATGATGTGCGCATGCATGCGGTATTGCATCGTGAGCATGCGAGCGGTGTCCGGCTGCCGCTGTATGCACTTTTCAAACAGGGTCTCGCGCAGTCCTTCTCGAGCCGCTTTTTCGCTTTTCACCGTGGGCGGTAGCTGGTGGTGATCGCCCGCCAACACAAGGCGCTGGCCCTTGGCAATGGGAATCCAGCAACCCGGCTCCAAGGCTTGGGCTGCTTCGTCAATGAAGACGGTCTCAAAGCTCAAGTGGCGAATGTGACGGTGGCTGGCACCCACCAGCGTGCAGGTGATGACCTGTACCGATTCGAGCACGTCCTCGGTCATGAAGCGCTCCAAGTCGTCTGCAGCTTGGCGCAGAGTGCGCGCTTCTTCTCTTAACCATTGGCGGTGCTGTCGCTCCTCAAAACCAAAGTTGCGAACATGCTCGCTGGCTGTGTCTCGGTGTTGCTCAGCGGTTTGGCGCATCGCATGCATCTTGGCGTAGCTGGCGTGGGCCATCACCCCGGCGTCGAGCGTGTGCTTAAGGAGCAAGTCCGAAACGCGGCTGGGATTGCCCAGGCGGATGACGTTGACACCACGCTCAGCCAGCTTTTCAGTCAGAAGGTCCACGGCAGTGTTGGAGGGGGCACACACCAGCACGCGCCGTTCACGCCGAATGGTTTCCAAAATGACCTGCACCAGCGTGGTGGTTTTGCCCGTGCCAGGCGGGCCATGGATGATGGCCACGTCTTGCGCAGAGACAGCATGGCGCACAGCAGCCAGCTGCGAGTCGTTGAGCGGGCTGGGGTAAAACAAGTCGTCGGCTTTTTGCTCGCGAAAGCTGGCCAGCTTAGCGCCAAGCAGCACGTCTCGCAGTTCGGCCAAGCGATTGCCATGTGCGCCGATGACCGCGCTTAGGGCCTGGCTCATCTCGCGGTAGCTCACCTCGTCAAACGTCAAGTCAATGCCCAGCGTGCTGCTGTTCATCACCCAGTCGGGTAGTGCGTCTTTGGTGGTAGCCAAAAACAGCTTGTTACGCCGCACGCTGGTCACGACGCCGCTTAGCAAAGGCCGGTCAGGCCCTGAGTAGCCAGGTTCATTGCTAAACAGTGCAGCACTCGCCCCCACCTGAAACAAATGCAGGTCTTGCCGATGCGCAGGGCGCTCAAGTTCAAGCACCACCTTGCCACCAAAACCAATGTCTTCTTGGGTGATGGTAACGGGGTACCAGGTCAGGCCGCGCCGACGGCGCTCTTTGATGTTGGCACTGGCATTTTTAAGCTTAAATTGCGCTTGCTCTTCCTTTTGCTCAAGTTGCAAGAGTGCACGCACATGGCGTAACCCATCTTGAACAGCACAAGCTTTGATGCAGGATTGAATTGGTTCGGACATTTAAAAATTACTCTGTCGAGTCAAACGAGACTGCAGCCCTATGACTATCAGAAAGCTTAACTACGCTGGCTTTATGAGAACCAGACATGGCTTTTTTCACAATCTTGTAAATGTCTAGATCAAAATTCAAGTCTTCAGATTGGGCAATATCGCTTAGCTCATCATGGTCATTGGCAATGCCTATGTAACACCATTTGTTAATCAAAAGCATGTGCTGGCCATCCTTAATGGCAATCGCACCTTCATATGGCCAAACTGGCACCTTGTAAAGCTGAAGTGCTGTTTGCAACTTCAGGTTATGCACCGCCAATGAAACTTTACCAATGCACGCGCCTTGGCATTGTTTGACTTGGTAACCAAAGCAAGGTTTGCCCTCCTCCACTTTTTCAAGGCCCAGCAAAGCTTCACAAAGTTGGTACTTTTTGGCGACGGCGCCCAAATATCCCAGCGCTTCTTTCTTGTTGTAAAAAAGCCCGTACAAATTATCTTGCAAGCCGGGCTGTAAATGCTTGTGCGTGATAAGCGTGGGCCTGTGAAGACCCGTAGGCTCTTGGCTCAATTGCCATGCGCACAGGTCTTTGGAGCGGCGAAGCTTGACGTTCATGCTGGGCATGCGCTCTTTGATGAGCTTGGCCTCCAAAATCAAAGCACTCAATTCGCCGCTTGTTTCGATCCACTCGATGTGATGAACCTGTTGGGACAGCTTCATTTCTTTACGCACGGTCAGTGCACTTTGGAAATGGCTCATGACACGGCTGCGCAT
>CAMBXY010000107.1 GCA_945871945.1 Bordetella parapertussis | reverse complement strand
GTGGCCTTGTACTGCGGATAAATCGCATCACGAAAAGTCGGGCCTTTGGCGTCAAACACGCACACCGCATGAACGCTGGGGTATTCGCGGCGCAGACTTTGCAGCATATTGACCATGCCGCGTATCGCGCCGGTGGCTTGGCTGCTGGGGTCATTGCGGTCTGCCCGCAAATCGGGCATGGCATGAAAGGCTCGGTACAAATAGCTGGAACCGTCGACCAGCAACAGGGTGGGTGTGTCTTGCATGCAGGGGATTGTGCCTACAATCTGCGCTTCATTGGTCTCTTGCTGATTCATTCTCTATCCATGGCCGTCTTTACCGAAGTTTCAGAGCAGCAAGCCCGCGAATTGCTGAGCCAGTTGTCTATGGGTGAATTTGTCTCTCTGACGGGCATCAGCAGCGGCATTGAAAACACCAATTATTTCCTCACCACCACACAAGGCGAGTATGTGCTGACCTTGTTTGAGAGGTTGACCCGTGAACAACTGCCTTTTTATCTGCACTTCATGAAACATTTGGCCGATCAAGGCATTCCCGTGCCAGCGCCACAAGCCAACACGGAAGGTGAGATTTTGCTTTCTGTGGCGGATAAACCTGCCGCTGTGGTCAACCGCTTGGCGGGTAGTTCGCAACTTCAACCCACCCCCGCGCATTGCCACGCCATGGGCCAGACTTTGGCACAGATGCATTTGGCGGCAAGCAGCTATGAACGCAGCCAAGCCAATTTACGCGGCTTGACTTGGTGGAACCAAACTGCGCCAGACATCTTGCCTTTTCTAAGTCCATCCCAAGCACAAACCTTGCAACATGAGTTGGCTTTTCAAAACCATGTCCAAACCACGGCGGCCTTTACGGCTTTGCCCACGGGCGCGGTTCACGCCGATGCCTTTCGCAACAATGTGATGTTTGTCGACGACCAGTTGAGCGGCGTGTTCGATTTTTATTTCGCCGGCGTAGACACTTGGTCATTTGATTTGGGCGTGTGCCTTAATGATTGGTGCATTGATTTACCAACCGGCGCATTTGAGCCAAGCCGATTTCACGCCATGCTGCAGGGCTACGAAAGCGTCAGGCTACTCAGCTTAGCTGAGAGAGAACTGTTCAACCCCATGCTGCGCGCCGCAGCCTTGCGTTTTTGGATTTCTCGTTTATGGGATTTGCATTTACCGCGTGAGGCCAGTTTGCTGCAAGCCCACGACCCAGAGCACTTCGAACGTGTTCTTCTGCAACGCTTGCATGACCCTGTCACACTCTAGGCCATGAAACTCCAAGTTGTTCCTGCGCGCACCGGTGTCACCTGGGTCAAGGAGGGAATCCGTACTTTTTGGCGTCAACCCTTGGCCTTGAGTGGTTTGTTTTTTATTTTTCTGGGCTTAATTTCCATCTGCTCACTGCTGCCTTACTTTGGCGCATTTGCGGGCTTGATTGTTTTGCCCGCCATGTCTTTGGGCTTGATGGCCGCGTCCAGAGAAGCCCTGCTGGGTAAATTCCCCATGCCTTCCATTTTGTTTACAGGGTTTCGCCAAGGCCCATTGCAGTCGCGGCGCATATTGCTTTTAGGCTTTGGCTATGCCATGTTGTTCAGTTTTATTTTGACCTTGTCATCGTTGTTTGATGGCGGTGAATTTGCGCGCATGTATTTATTGGGCGGCGAAATCAACGAAGGCATTGTCAACGACAGCCATTTTCAAGAAGCGGTGTTGTTTTCATTTGTCATGTATTTGCCTTTGTCGGCCCTCTTTTGGCATGCCCCCGCGTTGGTCCATTGGCATATGCAACCGGTGGCCAAAAGCCTGTTCTTTAGCATCATGGCCTGCGTCGGTAACTGGCGTGCATTTGTGGTGTTTGGTTTGGCTTGGGTGCTGATTTTTATCACCACCAGCCTTTTGTTAAGCCTCATCAGCATGCTGACCGACGAGGGTCAACTCTCGCCGATACTGCTCTTGCCAGCCATGTTGATGCTGTCGGCGATGTTCTTCACCTCTTGCTATTTCAGCTTCAAAGACTGCTTTATCAGCGAACCCGTGTTGGCCTAAACCTGGGTCAACTTGGCCACCGACAAGGCCAACCATTTCACGCCGTGGCGCGCAAATTTAACCTGCGCCCTTGCGTCCTCACCCAAGCCCTCCACAGACAGCACGGCGCCCTCGCCAAACTTGGCATGAAACACCTGCAAGCCTGCGCGCACCCACGCATTCGGGCCAGTGGCTTGGGGCTGCGCCCGCTGAGGAATAACCGGCGTTGTGCTGGTGTAAAAAGCCGCGCGGTTTTGGTCGGCATGACCAAATTGAGAGGGTCTGGAGCCCCACAGGGCTTGAGCGGGCAAGCCGGTTTGTGGCGTCAACCACTTCAAGGTGTGCTCGGGCATTTCATCAAAAAATCGGCTTTTGATGTTGTAGCGGGTTTGCCCATGCAGCATGCGGGTTTGCGAATGGCTTAGGTACAAGCGCTTGCGCGCACGGGTAATGGCCACATACATCAAGCGCCGCTCTTCTTCCAGCCCGTCGAAATCACTCATGGAGTTTTCATGCGGGAACAAGCCCTCTTCCAAACCGGTGATGAAAACGCAATCGAACTCCAGACCCTTGGCGGCATGCACCGTCATCAGTTGCACCGCGTCTTGCCCCGCCTGCGCTTGGTTGTCGCCAGACTCCAAAGCCGCATGGGTTAAGAACGCCACCAAGGGAGACAAGGTTTCACCGGTTTCTTGGTCAGGCGCGATGGCTTCACCGAGGGCGGCTTGGGCGACCGCAAAATCGGCTTGGCTTTGCATGGCCTCATCCACCGGCAAAGCCACCGCGTCTTTGCCAAAGCCTTCTTGGCTGACAAAACTCTCGGCGGCATTCACCAGTTCTTGCAAGTTTTCTATCCTGTCAGCGCCTTCTCGCTCGGCTTGGTAATGCTCAATCAGTTGGCTGTGGTCCAGCACCAACTCAATGATTTGGCTCAGGGTTTGTCCCTGGGTTTGTTCTCGCAACACATCGATCTTGGCGACAAAGGCCGACAAATTGGCTCCTGCTTTGCCAGCGATGGTGCTGACCGCGTCATGCAAGGCACAACCACTGGTGCGCGCGGCGTCTTGCAACTGTTCGATGCTGCGTGCGCCTATGCCACGCGGTGGGAAATTCACCACCCGCAAAAAACTGGTGTCGTCGCGTGGGTTTTCCAGCAAGCGCAAATACGCCAAGGCATGCTTAATTTCGGCACGCTCAAAAAACCGCAAACCCCCATACACACGGTAAGGCATGGCGGCATTGAACAACGCGGTTTCAATCACCCGACTTTGCGCATTGCTTCTGTAAAGCACGGCCACTTCGCTACGGGTTGAAACGCCTTTGCTGCCGTCGCCATCACGGGCGTCGCGCAGCAGTTGTTTGATCTCATCGACCATCCAATGGGCTTCAGCCAAATCGCCGGTGGACTCCATCACCCGCACCGGCTCGCCAGCGCCTTGGGTGGTGTGCAGGTTTTTTCCCAAACGGGTTTTGTTGTGCTTGATGAGCTCATTGGCGGTGTCCAAAATATTGCTGTGGCTGCGGTAGTTTTGCTCCAACTTGATTTGGTGTTGAACGCTGTACTCGCGCACAAAGTCGGCCATATTGCCCACCCGCGCACCGCGAAACGCGTAAATGCTTTGGTCGTCGTCGCCCACCGCCAACACCGCGCTATTGGGGCCGCTGAGTAATTTGATCCACGCATATTGCAAACGGTTGGTGTCTTGAAACTCGTCAATCAAGATATGGCTGAAACGCTGCTGGTAATGCTGGCGCAGCGCATCGTTGTCATGCAGCAGCTCGTAGCTGCGCAGCATCAGTTCGCCAAAATCCACCACCCCTTCACGCTGACACTGGTCTTCATAGAGTTGGTAAATCTCTACTTTTTGCCGTGTTTCTGCGTCACGCACCGGCACGTCTTTGGGACGCTGCGCTTCCTCTTTGCAAGCCGCGATAAACCATTGCAATTGTTTAGGCGGAAAACGCTCGTCATCGATGTTGTGCTGTTTGACCAAGCGCTTCACAGCAGACAGTTGGTCTTGGGTGTCGAGTATTTGAAAGGACTGGGATAAATTGGCCAGCTTCCAATGCGCTCGCAAAAAACGATTGCACAAGCCGTGGAATGTGCCAATCCACATGCCGCGCACATTCACCGGCAACATGGCTCCCAAGCGGGTGAGCATTTCTTTGGCGGCTTTGTTGGTGAAGGTGACGGCCATCAAACTGCCTGCACTGGCTTGGCGGGTTTGCAGCAGCCAAGCGATGCGGGTGGTCAGTACACGGGTTTTGCCTGAACCCGCGCCGGCAAGTATGAGGGCATGCTCGGCGGGCAAGGTCACGGCAGCGAGTTGCTCTTCATTCAAACCCTGTAGCAGGGGGCTGTGCAAAGCGTTCGCAACAAAGGCAGAAGAAGGTTCAGGAGAAAGCATCTATTGATTGTAGGCAGGCCCCTCAGGGTATTCTGCGTAGAATCAGTTACCAAGGCCATCAAAGGCCACCTCAAAGACATTTTGCGTGAAATGCAAGAAGACTTGCAAAGCTCCATTTCTTACGCCGGTGGCAGCAAGCTGATGGACATACGCCGCGTCAATTACGTCATCTTGGGCGGCGCTAATGACGGTGAACACCTGCTGATGTAAGCTCAAACCTATGACTAACCTCAAAGCCCCCGAACTGCTGCTGCCTGCTGGCTCGCTAGACAAAATGCGTGCTGCCTACGACTTCGGCGCAGACGCCGTGTATGCCGGCCAACCGCGTTACAGCCTGCGCGCACGCAACAATGAGTTTCGCTTAGAGCAAATCGGCATTGGCATTGGTGAAGCGCATGCACGCGGCAAGAAATTTTTCGTCACCAGCAACTTGCTGCCGCACAACGACAAGGTGCGCACCTATATGCGCGACATCGAACCGGTGATTGCCATGAAACCCGATGGCATCATCATGGCCGACCCTGGCCTGATCATGATGGTGCGCGAAAAATGGCCAGAGGTGTCGATTCATTTATCGGTGCAAGCCAACACAGTCAACTGGGCGGCAGTGAAGTTTTGGCAAAAGGTGGGTGTCAAGCGCATCATCTTGTCGCGTGAACTCAGCCTTGATGAGATTGAAAAAATTCGCCAAGAGTGCCCCGACATGGAACTTGAAGTGTTTGTGCATGGCGCTTTGTGCATTGCGTACTCTGGGCGTTGTTTGTTGTCGGGCTACTTCAATCGCCGCGACCCGAATCAAGGCACGTGCACCAATGCCTGTCGCTGGGGCTATGGCACACAAGCCAGCGCCACCGACCCCAACACGGGTGAGGCCATGGCCGTGCCTATGGAGGCCGACTTCGACTTTGCCAAGTCGCAGCAAGAAGCCGAACAAAGCTTTTCGGCCTGCGGTGACGGTGTGCGCCATCC
>CAMBXY010000106.1 GCA_945871945.1 Bordetella parapertussis | reverse complement strand
AGCAAATCGCGCTTTGACCGCATCGTCAGCATCGGTTTGTTTGATCAGTTGGGACAAAAAGATTTCTCAGCCTTCTTTCAAACCGCCAAACGCAGTTTGAAGGACGACGGCTGGATGCTGCTGCAAACCCAAGGCAAGAGCCCGAACTCGGGCTTGCTTGATGCGTGGGACGATAAACACATTCACGCGCCAGGCTATGTGCCTAGGCTCGACGAGGTCACCCAAGCCAGCGAAGCGCATTTCGTGGTGGAAGATGTGCATAACTTTGGTGCGGACTATGACCGCACTTTGCAGCACTGGCACCAGCGCTTCGAGATGGCGTGGCCGCAGTTGCGCTTATCTCATGACGAGCGTTTTTACCGCATGTGGCGTTTTCATTTGCTCAGCAGCGCAGCAAGTTTTCGCACACGCCACAAGCAGATGTGGCAACTGGTGTTGTCGCCCAAAGGTCTGCATAAGGTCTACCGCAGAAACTATTAATGGCTCACTTGCATCACATAGCTCTTGGTGCTGCCCTCAGAGGCATTCACCAACTGCCATAAACGCTGGTGGTAGGCCGCCACACTGGGTCTGTGCGCCACCGACACCAAGGCGCCACCTTGAGCCTTAACCATGGCCAACAAGCGTTCGTAAATCACTTTTTCCGTGGCTTCATCCAAGGCGCTGGTGGCTTCATCGGCAAACACCCAATGCGGTTGCTTCAAAAAGACCCGCGCCATCGCCAAGCGTTGGGCTTCGCCACCCGAAAGCTGCTGGCTCCATTGGCCGACTTTGTCGAGTTGGGTGATGAACTGGGGCAACACCGCCATCATCAAAGCTTGCTGTAAATCGACATCGGTGTAGGTGTCGACTTCACCGGGATAGCAAAGTGCGTCGCGCAAACGACCTTCGGGAAAATAGGGACGTTGGGGCACGAACATGCTGTCGGCAGGCAAGGCCACTGCCTCATAAAGCGACAAGGGCTGGCGCTGCCCGTCCCAGCCGCGCACATAAGGCCAAATACCGGCCAGCACACGCAGCAAGGTGGATTTGCCGCTGCCGGACGGGCCGCGAATCAGCACCGAGTCGCCTCGGCTGACTTGCAGCACCACATCGTCGAGCAAAACGGTTCTATCGGGCAAGCTGATGGTGAGCGCTGAAGTCTTCAGCGACAAAGGCACGACTTGGTCTTCGGCGGGGGCATGCACCATCGCAAAAGAGATGGAACGGGTGGTTTCCATTTGATCTAAAAAGCCGTGCAAACGCTGGGTGGTGGCACTCCATGACGCCAGCCGCGGGTAGTTGTTGACCAGCCAGCTCAAGGACTCTTGCACTTGGCCAAAGGCCGAAGAAATTTGTATCAACTCGCCCAGTTGTATGCTGCCGCTGAAATAGCGCGGGGCGGCTACCAACATGGGAAACACCACCGCCGCCTGTCCATAAGCCGAGCTGAACCAAGTGAAGCGCTTTTGCACCTTGAGCAGCAGTAAAAAATTGTCCACCACGCTGGTAAAACGCTTTTGTAAAGAGACCCGTTCAAACTCAGCGCCCCTGTCCAGCGCAATCGCTTCGCTGTATTCACGCACACGCATCAGGTGGTGACGAAAATTGGCTTCCAAGCGCTGTTGGGCAAAATTCAGCGGCGACATAGAGCGGCCTAAAAAGTGGCCTATCAAACTGCCCAACAGGGCGTAGATCAAGGCCATCCAAACCATAAACCCAGGAATGGTGAACACATAGTCTTGGTAGTGAAAATCAAAACTGCCCGACAGCATCCACAAAATACCGACAAAACTGCCAAGGGTGACCACCGCGTCTAGCAAGCCCAAACTCAGGCCCACGGTGTCGGCGGTAAACATTTGAATGTCTTCTTGAATGCGTTGATCGGGGTTGTCCGAGGGCGGCGCGCCGTCGCCCAACTGGGAGAACTGGCGCAACTCCAGTTGGTAAAAAATATTGTGGCTGGTCCAGCGCTGCAAAAAGTCTTTGGTCATCCAAGCGCGCCAGCGGATTTCCAGCAATTGAGTGAGGTAAAACCGATAGACCGCGACCACAATGAAGGCACCCGCCAACTTGGCGAACATTTGCAACTGCTGCCAAAACACCTCGGCATCGCGGTTTTGCAAGGCGTCATAAAAAACGCGGTTCCAGTCATTGAGCAAAACCAACACATAAACCATGCCCAAATTAAGGCCTATACACGCCAGCAGCAAAAACCTGGCTCGCCAGCGTTCTTGCGAGCGGAAATAGGGCAACGAGAGTTGCCAGACATGACTCAAATGGGTGCGAACTTTGCGCCACATCTGACGCACAGGGGTGAACAGGCTCATCTAATCTTTTTCATTAACAAGAGGCGTATTTTGCACTCCGCTGGCCACATGCCCCGCCGGCACATGGCGCGCCGCTGATTCAATATGGCCGGTTTGGTCATCAAAGAAAAAATCGGGCTCAAATTCGCGCAAAAACTCGCCCTTGGCCAAGCCGCCCAAAAACATGGCTTCATCCACCTGAATATTCCATTGCATCAGCGTGCGTATGGCGCGCTCGTGGGCGGGCGCGCTGCGCGCGGTCACCAGCGCCGTGCGTATGCCCATGTGCGGCGTGTCCTCGGTTTGCAAACGGTGCAAAGCCGCCAACAGCGGCTTGAAGGGGCCGGCCAACAAGGGCAGCCAGGCTTTGTCTTTCTCGTGTTGCTGAAAAGCGCTCAAGCCTTGCGACTGAAACACCCGCTCGGCCTCGTCGCTGAACAGCACCGCGTCGCCGTCAAAAGCGATGCGCACCTCATGCGGATGCGCTTCAGAGGCATGTGCCGAATGCGGGTAGACCTGCGCGGCGGGCACACCGGCGTCAAGGGCTGCACGCACATCGCTCAAGTGGGTGGACAAAAACAAATTGGCGTTGAGCGGCTTTAAATAGCGCCATGGCGGTTGGCCTCGGGTGAAACTGCCGCGTTGAATATCCAAGCCATAGTGCTGCGCCGAGCGAAACACCCGCATGCCGCTGACCGGATCGTTGCGCGAAAGAATGACCACCTCCACGCGTTGTGCCTCGGGCGTGTTGAACGCCAACAGCTTTTGCACCAGCGAGAAGGCCACGCCGGGCTTGGCCGGGGTTTCCAAGCGCTGCAACTGCAAGTCCATGTAGGCGCGGTCATCCGTTTGCTCGAACACAAGGTTCTCTTCTTCGAAGTCGAACAAGGCGCGCGAAGAAATGGCCACCACCAATTTGCCGTCAAGACTTGCCATGGCCGTGCCCCTTATTGAACGAACTGGTTGAGTTCGATGATGGGCAACATCACCGCCAACACAATCAACATGACCACCAAACCCATGGTCACAATCAACAGGGGTTCTAACACGGTGGCCAATTGCATGGCGCGGCGTTGCACTTCTTCGCCCAAATGCTCGGCCGCGTGGCTCAACATTTGCGGCAACTGGCCGGTTTGTTCGCCCAAGCGGGCAAACATGGACAACACCCCTGGCAAGCGTTTGTTTTGCGCCAAGGCGCTGGCCAGCGGCGCGCCCTCGCGCACTAAATCGATGGCTTTCATGGCGTGCTCGCGCAGCGCCATGTTCGACAGCGTATGCGCCGCGGTTTGCAAGGCCTTCAAAATCGGCACACCCGCACCCACCAACAGCGCCAGCGTGCTGGCAAAACGCGCCGCGTTGTAGCCCAAGCTTAAGCGCCCCAGCAAGGGCAGCTTGAGCCAAGCTTGGTCGAACGCCAAGCGAAACGCGGTTTGGCGCAGCAGCAATCGCAGCACCACCATGCCGGCGAGCAGCAGCACCAAGCCTGCCAGCCAAGTGGCTTGCACCACCTCGCTGATAAACAACATGGCCACGGTCAGCGTAGGCAAACTGCGCTGGGTGCTGGTGAAAACTTGCGCCACTTGGGGCACCACATAGGCCAGCAAAAACAGCACGATCAGCAAAGCCACGCCGCTCACGATGGCGGGGTAAAGCGAGGCAGCCAGCAATTTGCTGCGCATGGCGTGGGCGCTTTCTTGGTCTTTGGCCAGTTGCAACAGCACCGCGCCTAAGCGCCCGCTTTGCTCGCCGGCCTCAATAACGGCGGTGTATAAGTTGTCGAACTCACGCGGATGCTGCGCCAAGGCTTGCGCCAGCGGTGCGCCGGCATTCACCTCGGCCCGCACTTGCGCCACCAAGTCCCGCTGCGCAGGCGTGGGGGCTTCATCGCTCAAAGCACTCAAAGCCCGCTCCAATGGCAAGCCCGCGCCCACCAAGCTGGCGAGTTGGCGCGTCCACACCACCAAGTCGGTGCGGCTGAACGCCCGTGCTTGCCACAACACCACATCGCCGGCCAAGCGCGGTTTGTCTTGCGCCATCAAGGCCAGCTTTAAGGGGATAAGCGACTGGGCGCGAAGTTGGCTCTTGGCCGCTCGCTCGGAGTCGGCTTCCACCACGCCACGTTCGGTGGCGCCGCTTTCGGTGATGGCTTCGTAGGTGTAGGCGGGCATAGCTCCTTACTCGCGGGTGACTCGCAAAAGTTCTTGCGCCGAAGTGATGCCTTGCGCCACCAAACGCTCGCCATCCTCACGCATGGAAATCATGCCTTGGCGCTTGGCCGCAGACAACAACTCCGCTTCGCTGGCGCGGTCGTGGATGAGGCCGCGCAGCGCCTCGTCGGTAGTGAGTAATTCAAAAATACCGGTGCGGCCCAGAAAGCCGGTTTGGCCGCAAGCCACACAGCCCGCGCCTTGGCAACTGGGGCAGAGCTTGCGCACCAAGCGTTGCGCCAGCACGCCCAGCAAGGACGAGCTGAGCAAAAACGGTTCTATGCCCATATCGGTCAAACGGGTGACGGCGCTGACCGCGTCATTGGTGTGCAAGGTGGCCAGCACCAAGTGGCCGGTGAGCGAGGCTTGAATAGCGATTTGCGCAGTTTCTTTGTCGCGGATTTCGCCAATCATGATGATGTCGGGGTCTTGCCGCAAAATAGCCCGCAGCGCTTTGGCAAAGTCGAGGTCAATTTTTGGGTTGACCTGGGTTTGGCCAATGCCGCTTAACTCGTATTCGATGGGGTCTTCCACCGTCATGATGTTGAAATGCGCCGCGTCGAGTTGCTGCAAAGCGGCGTAAAGCGTGGTGGTTTTGCCCGAACCCGTGGGGCCGGTGACCAACACAATGCCGTGGGGCTGGGCAATGAGTTGCTCAAAGCGCTGCAGCGTGGGCCCTTGCATGCCGACCGCCGCCAGCGTCAAGCGGCTTTGCGATTTGTCTAGCAAGCGCAGCACGGCACGTTCGCCGTGCGCACCCGGCAAGGTGGAGACACGCACATCGATGGCGCGTTGCCCCAAGCGCAAAGAAATGCGCCCGTCTTGCGGCAAACGTTTTTCGGCAATGTCCAAGTCGGCCATGATTTTCAAGCGCGAAATTAAAGCCGCGTGCAGAGCGCGGTTGGGTTGCACCAC
>CAMBXY010000105.1 GCA_945871945.1 Bordetella parapertussis | reverse complement strand
CTGGTACCTGCAAACTTGATGGGAGCGCCCGTGATTTGACGCACAGACAAAGCAGCGCCACCGCGTGAGTCGCCATCCATCTTGGTCAGCACAATGCCAGTGAGTGGCAGCGCATCGCTAAATGCTTTGGCCGTGTTGGCGGCATCTTGTCCTTGCATGGCATCGACCACAAACAAGGTTTCAACCGGCTTCAAAACAGCGTGCAGTTCGCGAATTTCGGCCATCAAGGCTTCGTCAATGGCCAAGCGACCGGCTGTATCTACCAACAGCACGTCAAAGAAATGTTTGCGTGCGTAATCAATGGCGGCGCGCGCAATGTCCAAGGGCTTTTGATCGGGTGAGCTTGGGAACCATTCAGCGCCAGCTTGTGCCGTGACAGTTTTCAACTGCTCAATGGCCGCGGGTCGGTAGACGTCGCCCGACACAGTCAGCACTTTTTTCTTGCGCTTTTCTATTAAGTGCTTGGCCAATTTGGCCGTGGTGGTGGTTTTACCGGCACCTTGCAAGCCCGCCATCAAAATCACCGCCGGCGGTTGCGCCGCTAAATTGATGTCGGCCACACCATCGCCCATGGTGGCGGCCAGTTCGCGGTTCACGATGGCCACCAAGGCTTGGCCGGGTTTCAAAGAACCCAAGACCTCTTGACCTAAGGACTTTTCTTTGACACGGGCGATGAAATCGCGAACGACTGGCAGCGCAACGTCGGCTTCCAAGAGCGCCATGCGCACCTCACGCAGCATGTCGGACACGTTGGATTCAGTGATCCGCGCTTGTCCACTGATCTGCTTAACAAGTAGCGAGAGTTTGTCGGTGAGAGCGGAGGCCATAAAGAAAATTTTTCATAAACCGCTAGCTTTTGAGCCCATTGCCAGATTGCAGCGGCTCAAAACGCTAAACTAGGAAGTATGATTTTAGCCAGTCCCTCCGAATTGGCGATGTGGTTGACTGTTTTAACCGTCATCGCCTATGGCATTCCCGCTCTTGTAGCCGATCGAATGGGCCCCAACTTGACCCGTCGATACCTGTGGCTGGCTTGGGTCATGCACGCTTTCACGCTGGGCCTGGGTTTGTGGGGAGAAACACCCCGCTTTGGTTTTGCGCCGGCTTTGTCGGTCACCATCTGGTGGGTCTTGACTGCTTACACCTTTGAGAGCCAATACTTTCCAAAGTTCAAAGCACGTTGGGCCATGGCGGCTTTGGGCAGCGCCGCAGTGGTGCTGTCTTGGTACTTCCCCGGTCAAGCCCTTCAAGTGTCTGCCTCTATTTGGCTACCCCTGCACTGGGCTTTGGGCATTGCGTCGTATGGCATGTTTGCAGCCGCTGTGGTTCACGCAGCGCTCATGACCAACGCCGAGATTGAAATTCGCAAAGGCAACGAAAACCAAAGCGGCCTGCCCTTGCTCACGCTCGAGCGCCTGATGTTCCGCTTCGTGCTTCTGGGCTTTATTTTGCTCACCTTGACCCTCATCGCGGGCTTTGTTTTTGGCGAACAGCTGTACGGCGCTGCAGGAGTTCAGTGGAAGTGGGATCACAAAACCGTGTTTTCTGTTTTGTCTTGGCTCACCTTTGGCGCTCTTTTGCTCGGGCGCCATCAGTTTGGTTGGCGTGGCAGGCGCGCGGTGCGGGTGCTCTATACAGGCTCCGCATTTTTGTTGTTCGCCTACGCTGGATCGCGGTTTGTCCTTGAAGTCATTTTGGGGCGCAGCCTTTGAAAATCTTCATTTTTTTGCTGGTTGTTTTGTTTGGGGTTTGGTGGTGGCGAAGAAACCGCCTGAATGCACTCAAAGAGAAACAACAAGACAAGTCTCACACTGCTGCATCCCAAGGCAATGCCAAAGTTGACTTGCAAGAACCTAGCGCCATGCACGCCTGTGACCATTGCGGCGTTCACCTGCCCGAATCGGACATGGTAAAAGGCCGCACGGGTCGTTATTGCTCAGAATCTCATCGCCAAGCCGCAGGCGATCAGTTGGCCTGAGTGCCATGAGCTTTGACAATTGGCAACAGGGCTGGTGCCAAGGCGCTGAAAAATGCGAGTCGCCCAACTTTGGCCCACGCCCACCTAGCGCCATCCTTGATTTGCTGGTGATTCATTCAATCAGCCTTCCTCCCGGGGAGTTTGGCACGGGCGCCGTTCAACAACTCTTTACCAATCAACTCGACTGGGAAGCCCATCCCTACTACACATCCATTCGAGGCTTGGAAGTTTCCTCACACTTTTTCATTGAACGAACGGGCAAGGTTTGGCAATTTGTGAGCTGCGAGCAACGCGCGTGGCACGCCGGCGCCTCCAGCTATCGAGGCCGCAATAATTGCAATGACGACTCAATTGGCATTGAACTGGAAGGCTTAGAGGGCGACAGCTTTGAAGCGGCTCAATACGAAAGCCTGGCACCACTTTGTTTGGCGCTTGGCAAGCATTACCCCATCGCGCACATTGCGGGCCATGAACACATTGCACCGGCTCGGAAAAAAGACCCAGGTCCAGGTTTCGATTGGGCTTTGTTGAAGAAAAATGTGGCTTGGCCGCATCAGTTTTTCCCCGATAATTGAATTATTTTGAAAAATTTTCATTCATTACATTTTTGCCATTTGCTTGCACCGTTTTGAGGATTTCAGAGAGCAAGTGCATCAAGTCAATTTGGCAATGCATTTATTTGCAAGGATTTGCGAAGGCAATTGCAAGCAAACCCGCACCAAATATAGAGTCTCTACAAAACTTGCAGATTTGATGCGGATTTCAAGCCATCTTTTTTTTCCCAAAAACAGTCACATTTGTATGATCTCTGAGTCGCCCAAAGTATCTTTTTTGCACAGACGCACAGATATTCCCCAAACACTACCCCTAGTGGCTTGAATTCATCACAGACCCCATATATAGTGTCTGAACGTCAAAGTCACGGTCTAGTGAAAACCAAGAAAACCACCTCTTTGTCGAACCAAAATAAATTAAAACCGAACTGTCCTTGATCACAGAGAACGCCATGCAAATTGAGCTAAATCAAACGCCTTCCAAAACCAGCTTATTGAGCAACCCCAGTACCCCTCAGACCCCGCCATCTGCAAGCCATGCATTGGCCAATTACCAAATCATTCGCCGAAATGGCGCTGTGGTTCCCTTCGAACCCAACAAAATTGCCGTTGCCTTGATGAAAGCCTTTTTGGCAGTTCACGGCACCCAAGGCGCAGCTTCGGCCAGCGTGCGCGAAGTGGTGGACGGTTTGACGCAAGCGGTCATTCGCGCTTTGGTGCGCTCACGCCCAGGCGGCGGCACTTTCCACATTGAAGATGTACAAGATCAGGTAGAACTTGGACTCATGCGCGGCAGCAACCACGAAGTGGCCCGCGCCTACGTGTTGTACCGCGAGCGTCGCACGCAAGAGCGCGCCCAAGTGAAAGAAGAAAAAGCAGCGGTTAGCGCACATCCCACGCTGCACGTCATGGATGGCGGCCAACGCTTGCCCCTAGACATCAACTATTTACAAGGCCTCATCGTCAATGCTTGCCAAGGCTTGGGCAAAGACGTTCAACCCGACCCCATCCTGGCCGAAACCATGCGCAACCTCTATGACGGCGTGCCCATGGAAGAGGTTTACAAGGCGTCCATCTTGGCGTCTCGTACCCTGATCGAGAAAGACCCTGACTACACCTACGTCACTGCGCGCCTCTTGATGCACACCATTGCCAAAGAAGTCTTGGGCAAAGAAGTTCTCTTAAAAGACATGGCCACGCACTATGTTGACTATTTCCCTGGTTACATCAAAAAAGGCGTAGACAACGGCCTGCTCGACGAAAAACTCCTGCAATTCAACTTGCAAAAACTGGGCGCAGCCCTCAAAGCCGATCGCGATTTGCAGTTTGATTACCTCGGTCTTCAAACTTTGTACGACCGTTACTTCCTGCACGTGCGCAAAACCCGCATCGAGTTGCCCCAGTCCTTCTTCATGCGCGTTGCCATGGGTCTGGCCTTGGGCGAAGCCGACCGCGAAGCCCGTGCCATCGAGTTTTATGAAGTGCTGTCTTCATTCGACTTCATGTCCAGCACACCCACTCTCTTTAACAGCGCAGGTTTGCGCTCACAGCTGTCCAGCTGCTACCTCACCACCGTGCCCGACGACCTGGATGGCATTTACGAGTCCATCAAAGAAAACGCTTTGCTGTCCAAATTTGCGGGCGGCTTGGGCAACGACTGGACACGCGTTCGCGCTTTGGGCAGCCACATCAAGGGCACCAACGGCGAATCACAAGGCGTGGTGCCCTTCCTCAAAGTGGTCAACGACACCGCTGTGGCGGTGAACCAAGGCGGCAAGCGCAAGGGCGCGGTGTGCACTTACCTTGAAACATGGCACCTCGACATTGAAGAGTTTTTAGAGCTGCGCAAAAACACCGGCGACGACCGCCGCCGCACGCACGACATGAACACCGCCAACTGGATTCCCGACCTGTTCATGCGCCGCGTCATGGAAAATGGCACGTGGACCTTGTTCTCGCCATCTGACTGCCCCGATTTGCACGACAAATTTGGCATTGCGTTCGAAAAAGCCTATGTAGCCTACGAACAAAAAGCCGCCGCCGGCGAGATCAAACCCAGCCGCACCATTCAGGCAAACGACCTGTGGCGCAAGATGCTCTCCATGCTCTTTGAAACAGGCCATCCTTGGATCACTTTCAAAGATGCTTGCAACATTCGCTCGCCTCAGCAGCACGCCGGCGTGGTGCACTCCTCTAACTTGTGCACCGAGATCACCTTGAACACCAGCGACACCGAAACTGCAGTGTGCAACTTGGGTTCGATCAACTTGCCCCAGCACTTGATGGACGGGCCTAACGGCAAACAAATCGACCACGCCAAACTGCAGCGCACCATCAAAACGGCCATGCGCATGCTCGACAACGTGATCGACATCAACTACTACGCTGTCAAAAAAGCACGTGACTCTAATATGCGTCACCGCCCTGTGGGCCTGGGCCTCATGGGCTTCCAAGATGCACTCTATCAAAAGCGTGTGCCTTATGCCTCACAAGAAGCCGTGGAGTTTGCAGACACTTCCATGGAAGCCATCTGCTACTACGCTTACTGGGCCTCCACCGAGTTGGCTGCCGAGCGCGGCAAGTACTCCAGCTACAAAGGCTCTTTGTGGGACCAAGGCATCATGCCCTTGGACACCCTCGACATGCTTCAAAAAGAACGTGGCGGCTATGTAGAAGTGGACCGCAGCAGCACCATGGACTGGGATGCCTTGCGCAAGAAGATTGCCAAAGACGGCATGCGCAATTCCAACTGCGTGGCCATTGCGCCCACCGCCACCATCTCCAACATCATTGGTGTCGATGCCTGTATCGAGCCATGCTTTGGCAACTTGTCTGTCAAGTCCAACTTGTCTGGCGAGTTCACCATCATCAACAGCTACCTGGTACGCGACTTGAAGCGCCTGGGTCTGTGGGACGACGTCATGGTCATGGACTTGAAGCACTTCGACGGCTCACTGCGCCCCATCGACCGTGTGCCCCAAGA
>CAMBXY010000104.1 GCA_945871945.1 Bordetella parapertussis | reverse complement strand
TGGTGCGCAGCCAAGGCTTGGTGGGCTCATCTTTGCAAGCTGAAGTCGACCTGACCCTGCCTGCATCTGACTTGGTCTTGCTGCAAAGCTTGGGCGAGGATGTGCGCTTTGTGTTCATCATTTCTGCGCTGCGTTTGCATGCGGGCGACGCCTTGGGCATACAAGTGACGGCCTCCACCAACCCCAAGTGCGAACGCTGCTGGCATTACCGAGCCGATGTCGGGCATGATGCCGCGCATGCCGCCTTGTGTGGGCGTTGCACCAGCAATGTGTTTGGCGCTGGCGAGACTCGCCTGGTGGCTTAGTTCATGGCAAAAAATTCATCCCCGTCTATGTTGCTGTGGCTGGGCATTGCCTTGGTGGTGCTGCTGGCCGATCAAATCACCAAATTGCTGATTGTGGACAGCTTTGCTTGGGGCGACAGCCAGCCCATCACAGCGTATTTCAATCTGGTGCGGGTGCACAACAGCGGCGCGGCGTTTTCCATGCTCTCTAGCGCTTCGGGCTGGCAGCGCTGGTTGTTCACGGGCATTGGCGTGGTGGCGACCGGATTTATTCTGTGGATGCTGCGCAGCCACCCCACGCAAAAACTGTTTTGCTTTGCGCTGGCACTGGTTTTGGGTGGCGCGGTTGGCAATGTGATAGACCGCTTGGCCTACGGCCATGTGATCGACTTCCTTGACTTTCACTGGGACTTTCTGGCGCCGTTGTTTTACCAAGGGCATTTCCCTGCGTTTAATGTGGCTGACAGCGCCATCAGCGTAGGTGCGGTTTGCCTGATCTTGGATGAGTTGCTCAGGGTCAGGCGCAGCAAGTAGCTAAAGCTAGCGGCTTAAGCGCAGGGCCCTGATGGGCAATCAAACCGTCAAAATCGTGCAACCAGTGGTTTTGCGGGCTTCCAAATCGCGGTGCGCTTGTGCCACCTCAGCCAAGGGGTAACGCTGGTCGATGTGTATCTTCACCCGGCCATTGCCCACCACCTCGAACAAATCTTCGGCCATGTGTTGATTGACCTCGCGGGTGGCGATGTGGGTGAACAAGGTTTGGCGCGTCACATAAACAGAGCCTTTGGCACCCAAGGTGCCAGGCGCAAAAGGCGCAACCGGCCCCGAGGCATTGCCAAAACTGGCCATCAAGCCAAACGGCGACAGGCAGTTGAGCGACTTGTCCCAAGTGTCTTTGCCCACCGAGTCGTAGACCACTTTCACACCTTTGCCACCGGTGATGTCTTTCACGCGGGCTTCAAAATCTTCTTTGGCGTAATTGATGACGTGGGCTGCACCATTGGCTTTGGCCAAGGCGCATTTTTCGTCGCTGCCGGCCGTGCCAATCAGTTGGTAACCCAGCGCTTTGGCCCATTGGCAAGCAATCAAGCCCACACCACCGGCGGCGGCGTGGAACAAAATCAAGTCACCGGCTTGCAAACCGCCTTGAGGCAAGGTGCGCTTGAGCAAATACTGCACCGTCAAGCCCTTGAGCATCATGGCCGCACCGGTATCGAAGTCGATGTTGTCGGGCAGTTTGCAGACGTTTTTGGCCGGCATCACACGCGCTTCGCAATAGCTTCCTGGAGGCGCACTGGCATAGGCAGCGCGGTCGCCGGCTTGCAAATGCGTCACGCCCGCGCCCACGGCCTCGACCACCCCAGAAGCCTCCATGCCCAAGCCATGCGGCATCTCTAGGGGGTACAAACCGGTGCGGTGATAAACATCGATGAAGTTCAAGCCCACGGCCTTGTGGCGGATACGGATTTCGCCCGCACCGGGTTCACCGACCGTCACATCGACAAGGTGCAGTTCTTCAGGGCCACCGGGTTTGTTGAAATGAATAGCTTTGCTCATGCTTGACTCCTGTAGGGCAGATACGAAAAGAAAAACCATATCCTCCCACGAATTTGACAAACCCTAGGTTAGAGTGTCACCCGCATGTCAGACAACACTCCCGCCTCTGCCCCCGCCCCACTTTTAACCCCTGCCACTATCGGTTTGCTGCTGCTGCCGCCCTTGGTCTGGGCGGGCAACTCGATTTTAGGCAGCGTGGTGGCCGAAATGGTGCCGCCCATCACCTTGAATTTTTTTCGCTGGCTATTAGCCATGCTGCTGCTCTTGCCTTGGGGTTGGCGATTGCTTTTGCCCAGCAGCGTGATGTGGCCTCACTGGCGACGCTATGCCGTACTCGGTCTCTTGGGGGTGGGTTGCTACAACAGCTTCCAGTATTTGGCGCTGCACACCTCCACCCCCATCAATGTCACCTTGGTGGCTTCTAGCGTGCCGGTTTTCATGCTGGCCATGGGGGCTTTATGGTTCAAACAACGCATCACCCGCCGTCAAATGCTGGGTGCGGCCATGTCCATCGCAGGTGTGATGTGCGTGCTGGGGCGTGGCGACTGGCAAACCTTGCTGCAAGTCGAGTTAGTGATTGGCGACGTGTATGTGTTGATCGCAGTGCTGTGTTGGGCTTTGTACAGTTGGTTGCTGTCGCAACCCAAAGACCCGCCCGAGATTCGTGGCAACTGGGTGTATTTTTTAATGGCGCAGATGGTCTTTGGTGTACTTTGGTGCGGCATTTGCACCGCCTTGGAATGGCAATTGAGCGACAACCCCCATATTGACTGGGGCTGGCCGCTTTACGCCGCACTGCTTTACGTGGCGCTGGGGCCGGCGATCTTGGCCTACCGCAGTTGGGGCTTAGGTATCCAAAGAGTGGGGCCCAATATTGCCGGCTTTTTTGCCAATCTCACACCCTTGTTTGCCGCCGTCATGTCCACCGTGCTGTTGGGGGATGCACCCCACCCTTACCACGCAGCAGCATTTGTGCTGATTGCTGGCGGCATTGTGGTGTCGTCGAAAAAAACGTTATAGGTGTTGGTATTAATTTATATACTTAAGTACTATTTATATATGTAATTGTAATTTTTTAATATTAAATTTAATACTTATTAAAAAAATAATATTGTTGATATAACTTTCATCATATTAATTGACATATCATATTTTTTTAATTCAATTTAATTCATTTTTTGTTTAAAAAAATATGCTCCCCAGAAGAATCACTTTGAAGTTGTGCTGCGTGCTGCCCTTGTCGATCATGCCGCTGGGGCTGCTGGCCCAGACCAAGCCGCCCGCGCCTGAAGACAAAATATTGAAGGTTTTTTTAAAAACCGCCGACCGGTCAAACCCGCAGCGCTTGGTGGCAGAGTGGGATTTGGCCAGCTTGAAAAAATTGCCCCAAAAGACCTTCACCACCCACACCCCTTGGTTCAAAGAACCTGTCACTTTCACCGGCCCCTTGGTGCGCGATGTGCTCGCTAACGCTCAGCTGAAAGGGAAAATGTTGGACGCTGTGGCGCTGGACGACTACAAATCCAAAATACCTTTCAGCGACGTGATGAATTTCGATGCCATCTTGGCGCACTCCATCAATGGCGTGCAACTGACCGCGAAAAACAAGGGCCCGCTGTTCATCGTCTACCCCTATGACAGCAAAAAGGAGTTGCAAGCTGTGGTGTATTACCAGCGATCGGTTTGGCAACTCAAAGCACTCGTTGTTGAATAAACAAGCCCCCATGTGGATGCACCTGGGCACAGGGTCCTACAGCATTCGGCTGTTTGTAGCGACCGCATTGATTGCTTTGGCTACGGCCTTGCTTTTGACATTTCAGCTGATTCAAAGGCAAGCCCTGGTCGAACAAAGCCAGCTGAGGGTCGACTCACAGGCTGCACCGGCTTTTTTGCTTGACCGCGAATTTTTGCGTTTCCAGCATGCGCTGGAGTTGTATTTGTACAAAACCACCCCTGTGCCAAAGGACGATGTGCTGCTGCGTCTGGACATGCTCGCGAGCAAAGTAGACATTGTTCGCGAGTCACCCGGCATGGCTTTTATATTCAAAGATCTTGACAACATCGAAAGCGTTGAAAAGATCCATGAGTTTGTGCAAAGGGCGCAGCAAGCGCTCAATACTTCCGACAGCGGTTCCAAAGAATTGCGCCAACTCTCTCAAGACATGGCAGCTTTCACTGCGCAAGCCCATTCCTTAGGCACCTCGGCAGACTTGATGGCCTCGATTGTGATGGAGCAACAATACGCCGACTTGTTGGCGCAAAACCGGCAAATCACTTGGCTGACCTTGGTTCTGTTGGTCTTTTTAATGGTGACAGCTATTGGCCTGTTATCGCGTCATCGGTCGCAGCAAAAGGAAAATGCTGCACTCACCACTTTGAACGAGCAATTGCGTCAAGCGCAGCAAGATGCAGAAGCTGCCAGCCGTGGCAAAAGCCTGTTCTTGGCCAATATGAGTCACGAGTTGCGCACGCCCTTCAATGGCATCATGGGTATTTTGAGTGTGCTGGCAAGCACGCCGCTGAGCCCACCACAAGCCGACTTAATTCACACGGTGAACAATTCCGCAGAGCATTTCCTGAAACTGCTCAACGATATTTTGGATACGTCCGCCCTAGAGTCGGGCAAGATAAGCATACAAACCGAAGCAGTGGATTTACGCACGCTCATGATGGATGTGCACGCCATCATGCTGCCCTTGGCGTTGCAAAAGAACCTCAACTTCACCCTCCTCGACATACCAGCCCAAGCGTTTTGGGTGAAATCCGATGGCACTCGCTTGCGCCAGATCTTGCTCAACCTACTGAACAACGCCATCAAGTTCACCGAGAAAGGCCAGGTCGGTTTGCAATTTCAACAAAGCAGCGACGCCACAGGCCAGCAGTTTTTTGAGTTTGCAGTGATTGACACCGGTATCGGCATCCACGAGGAGTCGCTGAGCAAATTGTTTCAACGCTTCTACCAAGTCGATTCTGGTTTATCGCGCCAATCCTCAGGTGCGGGTCTGGGCTTGGAAATTTCATTGGGACTGGCACGCTTGCTCCGTGGCGACATTCTGGTTGAAAGCCAACCGGATCAGGGTTCGACATTTCGTGTGAAGCTGCCCTTGGTGCCACACACGCCAGCTGTCCCAGCAGTGATCAGCCCACCGACAGAAGACGCCACCACGCAAGTCAAACACATCAGCCTGCGCATACTGGTGGCCGAAGACCATCCCGTTAATCAAAAATTTCTAGAGGTCTTATTGCAACGCATGGGCCACACGGCTACTTTTTGCGACAACGGCGCATTGGCCTTGCAAGCTTTGCAAACGCAGGACTATGACGTGGTGCTCATGGACATACATATGCCGGTGATGGATGGCTTGACAGCGACCAGCCACATACGTGCACTGCCCAGTGAAAAATCAAACATACCCGTGATTGTTTTGAGCGCAGACGTCTACAGCGAGGCGCGTGACAAAGCCGCCGCTGTGGGGGTCAATGCGTTTATTCCCAAACCGGTTCAAGCGCAGGAACTGCAAACCACACTGCATCTGCATGTGGTCTCCAAGCTAGCGCAGCACGACAGTTTCAGCGATTGAACATTGCCTCAGTGGGTGCCAGGAAACGCACCGCCGTCGATCAAAATATTTTGACCGGTAATAAAGCCCGCATGCTGGCTGCACAAAAAAGCGCAAGTCTGGCCAAACTCATCGGGGTGA
>CAMBXY010000103.1 GCA_945871945.1 Bordetella parapertussis | reverse complement strand
CGCCCTTGGAAGGACATGTGCAAGCCTTCAACCGTCAGTAGCGTGCTCATGCTGGGTTGTCCTGATGCAATTTGCGCGGGTCAAGCGCATCGCGCAAAGCGTCGCCCATGAAGGTGAGCAGCAGCAAGGTGATGACCAGCACCGCAAAGGTGGAGAGCGATATCCACCAAGCGTCAATATTGGTTTTGCCCTGCGCCAGCAACTCGCCCAAACTCGGCGTGCCTGGCGGCACACCCAGACCTAAAAAGTCCAGGCTGGTGAGCGCCAAAATCGCACCACTCATGCGAAACGGCAAAAATGTGACCACAGGCGTCATGCTGTTGGGCAAAATATGGCGCCAAATAATGGCCGCGTTAGACAAACCCAAGGCGCGGGCAGCGCGCACATAGTCGAGTTGTCGGTTGCGCAAAAACTCGGCGCGCACATAGTCGGACAAACCCATCCAGCCAAACAAGCTGAGCAAGATCAACAGCAAAGCAATGCTGGGCTCGAACACCGCCGAGAAAATGATCAGCAAATAAAGCTCAGGCATGGCGCCCCATATCTCAATGAAGCGCTGAAACGCCAAATCGGTTTTGCCTGCAAAAAAACCTTGGATGGCACCGGTCACCACACCCAGAATGGTGCCAGTGATGGTCAAAGCCAAAGCAAACAAAACCGACACCCGAAAACCGTATAACAGTCTGGCGAACACATCGCGCCCTCGGTCATCGGTACCTAGGAAGTTGTCAGCAGTCGGGCCCGCTGGGTTGGGTTCTTTGGCAAAGTAGTTCAGCGTGCTGTGATGGTAAGGGTTGGGCGGATAAACCGCCCAATTGCCGGCCTGTGCAAACTGCTGCTGAATAAAGGGGTCTAGGAAATCGGTGGGGGTTTGAAAGTCGCCGCCAAACTCGGTTTCAGGCGGGTTGGTGACGATGGGGAAATACAACTTGCCTTGGTAACTGGCCACCAAAGGTTTGTCGTTGCTGACCAATTCGGCGGCCAAGCTCATCACAAACAGCAACACAAACAATATGAGGCTGACAAAAGCCAAGCGGTTGCGCTTGAAGCGCTTCCAAGCAATGGCCGAGGGAGAAAGGGACACAGTAGCCATGGCGCTCAATCAAACTTGACGCGTGGGTCTACCCACACATAACAAAGATCGCTGATGAGTTTGGTGACCAAACCAATCAGAGTAAACAAATACAAAGTACCCAACACCACCGGGTAGTCGCGCCGCATCACGCTCTCGAAACTTAAGAGCCCCAAGCCATCCAACGAGAACAGGGTTTCAATCAACAAAGAGCCTGCAAAGAAGGACCCAATAAAAGCCGCTGGAAAACCCGTCACCAAGGGGATCAAGGCATTGCGCATCACATGCTTCCACAGCACTTTGTTTTCGCTCAAGCCTTTGGCGCGGGCGGTCAAGACATATTGCTTGCCAATTTCTTCGAGAAAAGCGTTTTTGGTCAGCATGGTGGTGACCGCAAACGCCCCCAACACGCTGGCAGTGACGGGCATGGCGATATGCCACAGGTAGTCCACCACCTTGGCACCCCAGCTTAAAGTTTCCCAATTGGCCGAGGTGAGGCCGCGCAAGGGAAACCATTGCAACTGCCCACCAAATACCACCAGCAAAGCCACACCCAGCACAAAGCCGGGAATCGCGTATCCCACCAACACCACCAAACTGGTGAGGGTGTCAAAGCGCGTACCCGCCCTGACTGCTTTGGCAATGCCCAGCGGCACCGACACCAAATAGCTCAAGAAAAAAGTCCATAACCCCAAGCTGATGGACACGGGAAGTTTTTCTTTCACCAGTTGCCAGACATCTTTAGGATAGAAAAAACTTTTGCCTAAATCGAAGCGAGCAAATTGCCCCAGCATTTGCCATAAGCGCTCGTGTGCTGGTTTGTCAAAGCCATACAGTTGCTTGATCTCTTCAATACGCGCTGCGTCCACGCCTTGTCTGCCACGGTAACCCGCGCCACTGGCTGCAGCACCCTCACCGCCGCTGTCACGTCCCTGCAACTGCGCCACCATTTGCTCGACCGGCCCACCGGGTACGAATTGAATGACGGTAAAAGTCAGCAACAAAATCCCGAGCAAGGTGGGGATCATCAACAAAACTCGTTTCAAAATATAGAGAAACATATCAGCGTTCTCCTGCCAGATTGGCAGGCGTGGCCCACCAAGTCGATTGAACCCAGCTCTCGGGCTGGTAGTAACGTGGCGTGATGACAGGCTGCTCAAACCGCCCTGCCCGCCATGACACGCGGTGCACGCTGCCATACCAATGCGGCACGCTGTAGTGGCCGTGGCGCAGCACACGGTCTAGCGCTTTGCAAGCCGCCACCAGCTGGCCTCGGGTTTGCGCCGCCACGACTTTGTCGAGCAGCGCGTCCACCACCGGATCTTTCACGCCAATGATGTTGCTCGAGCCTTCGGTGTCAGCCGACTTGGAGCCAAAGCGCTCGAGCAACTCGGTGCCCGGGGCTTCACTGCCACCGATGCGGTTGCTGACAAGTTCGAAATCAAACACATCCATGCGCTTTTGCAAGACGGCGAAGTCCACCACTTTGTAGACCACTTTGAAGCCGAGTTTTTCCAAGTTTTTTTGGAAAGGTGTCACCACACGGCCCATGGAGCCAGAGTTGTCTAAAAACTCCAAGGTGAAGGGCTCGCCCTTGGCGTTGCGCAAAGCACCGTCGCGATAAGTCCAACCGGCTTGGGCCAGCAAGTCGCGGGCTTGGCGCAAATGGTCGCGCAAGGTATGGCCAGATGCGGGGTCGAGGCTGGTGACGGGGGGCAGGGGCACGGGTTGGCTGAAGATGGTGGGATCAAGTTTGCCTAGCAGGGGTTCAAGCAAATTCAGCTCGTCGGTGTCGGGCAAGTCTTTGGCCTCGAAATCACTGCCCACAAAATAGCCGCGCACACGGGTATAGGCTTGGTAGAACAACTGGCGGTTCATCCACTCGTAGTCCATGGCCAAACCAATGGCTTGTCGCACCCTTGCGTCTTTAAACTTGGGCAAACGCGTGTTGAACATAAAGCCTTGGAAGTCGCCGGCATTGCCATGCTCAAGCTCTTTTTTAATCAAGGTGCCGTTGTCAAACAACTTGCCCTTGTAGCCGCGTGCCCATTCCCGCGCAATAAAAGCTTGTATGTAGTCGAATTCGCCGGCCTTAAAACCCTCAAACTGCGCGGTGGGGTCTTTGTAGAGGCGGTAGCTGATGCGGTCGAAATTAAACATGCCTCTTCGCACATTCAGGTTCTTTGCCCAATAGTCTTTGTCGCGGACATATTGAATATCTTTGCCAAAATCAACTTTACCCAACTTATAGGGGCCAGAACCGATGGGCACATCAGTGATGATTTTGTCCAAAGGTTTGTCAGCGCCCCATGTGTGGCTGAACACCGACATGCCGCCCACGATCAGCGGCAACTCGGCGTTCGCTCGCTTGAAGTTAAAGCGCACCTCGCGCTCGGACAGCACCACCACGCTGGCCACTTCGCTGAAATAGGTGCGAAATTGCGGCGCGGCTTCTTTGCTGGTGAGGCGGTCGAAAGAATATTTCACATCCAAGGCCAGCACAGGGTCGCCATTGTGAAACCGCGCCAAGGGGTTGAGGCGAAAGATGACCGACAGCTTGTCCTTGGCCACGCTCACATCCTCGGCCAACAAGCCGTAAGCGGTGGTGGGCTCGTCGCTGTTGCCGGTGAGCAAAGTCTCCAGCATCAACTGCCCCAGCCCCGGTGGCGCTGTTCCTTTCAGGGTGAAGGGGTTGTATTTGTCAAAGCTGGAGGCGCGGGTGGGCGCCACCATGATGATCTCACCGCCTTTGGGTGCGGCGATATTGACATAGCTGAAGTTAGCAAAGCCGGCAGGGTATTTGATGTCACCAAACTGGGCATAGGCATGGGCCGCCCAAGCGCTGGGTGAAAGTAGCAGGCCTAGGCAAAGTAAAAAAGTTCGCATGCGACAATTCTGCAAGATTTTCAGGAGCCTTAAAGATGCAGCCAAAAACAGGGTTTTTAGCCGGTAAGAAATTGTTGATCACCGGCGTTTTGTCCAACCGATCCATCGCCTATGGCATTGCCCGCGCTTGCCACGCACAAGGCGCGGAGTTGGCGTTCAGTTACCAAGGCGAACGTTTCAAAGAGCGTATCACTGAATTCGCTGCCGATTTTGGCTCCAGCTTGGTGTTCGACTGCGATGTGTCAAGTGACCAGCAAATTATCGATTTGGTAGATGGCTTGACTGCAGTTTGGCCCAAGTTTGACGGCTTTGTGCATGCCATTGGTTTTGCGCCTCGCGAGTCGATTGCAGGAGACTTCTTGGACGGCTTGAGCCGTGAAGCGTTTGCGATTGCCCACGATATCAGCGCCTACAGCTTCCCCGCCATGACCAAGGCCATGCTGCCCTTCTTCAACGACAAAGCCTCGGTACTCACCCTCAGTTATTTGGGTGCTTTGCGTACCGTCCCCAACTACAACACCATGGGTCTGGCCAAGGCCTCGCTAGAAGCCTCGGTGCGCTATTTGGCCGAGTCGCTGGGCAGCCACAAGCGCGGTATGCGCGCCAACGGCATCAGCGCCGGTCCCATCAAAACATTGGCAGCCTCGGGCATCAAAGGCTTTGGCAAGATTTTGGAGGTGGTCGCCAGCAACTCGCCAATTCGTCGCAACGTCACCATCGAAGATGTGGGCAATGTCGCCGCCTTCTTGCTGTCCGATTTAGCCGCCGGCGTGTCGGCTGAAATCACTTATGTAGACGGCGGCTTCAGCCAAGTGGTGGGCGGCATCGCCGATTAATTAATTGGGGTCAGACCCCAATTGTTCCAATTGTTCCGCTCCACGCGCCAACGCCGTTCGGGCCAATTGCCACACTTCACGCGGCGGCAAGGGTTTGAGCTTGTGGTCGCTCCAAACCTGTCGCCACAAACGTGCGCCGCGCTGGCTGTGGTACAGCCCCAGCATGTGGCGGGCAATCGCATACCAAGGGCAGCCGTCTTCGGCAAAGGCCCGCTCCATATAGGCCACCATGGCCTCTTCCACCGCTTCGCGGCTGGGTACTTCGCGGTCATCGCCAAAAAAAGTAGCGTCCCAAGTGCTGAGCAGCCAAGGGATGTAATAGGTCTCGCGCCCCACCATCACGCCGTCGGCATGCTGCAAATGCAGCGCAATGTCTTCGTTGGTCTTGATGCCGCCATTCACCGCCATCACCAGCGATGGAAAATCTTTTTTAAGCTGATAAGCCAGCTCGTAACGCAGCGGCGGGATTTCGCGGTTTTCTTTGGGGGATAGGCCATCGAGCCAAGCGTTTCGAGCGTGCACGATGAACACCTTGCAACCGGCCTCGCTCACCTCGCCCACAAAGTCGCGCACAAAGTCGTAACTCTCGACGCGGTCAATGCCAATGCGGTGCTTCACCGTCACCGGCACATCCACCACATCCAGCATGGCTTTCACGCCATCGGCCACGGTGCGCGGCTCGTTCATCAAGCAAGCACCAAAAGCGCCGCGCTGCACACGGTCGCTGGGGCAGCCGCAGTTCAGGTTGATTTCGT
>CAMBXY010000102.1 GCA_945871945.1 Bordetella parapertussis | reverse complement strand
GCCTGCACATCGGTTTGCACCTCACCCGCTGGCAAACGCCCGTACTGCACGCGCACCAAATATTCTTTTTCCACCTGCGAATCGTCGCCAATCAACTGACGCGCTACGCGGCCGTCTTGGGTTAACACCAGCAAGCCTATTGAGTCGATGTCCAAGCGGCCGGCGGGTGCCAAGCCCATGCGTTGACGGGGCACAAAGCGGGTAGAGGCGCGGTCGTCGCGCCAGCGGTTGCCAGACTCAATCAGATTGATGGCGGGCGTGTGACCATCCTCGGCTTGGCCGCTCACATAGCCCATGGGTTTATTCAAAATGATGGTGACTTGTTTGTCTTGTTGGCCGCGTGCGAGTTTGTCTATTTCTATGCGGTCCAAGGGGCTGACTGGTTTGCCTAGTACTGCCAGCTCGCCGTTCACCTTCACCCAGCCCTTGGCAATCCAGTCGTCGGCTTCGCGACGCGAGCACAGGCCGAGTGCAGCCATGCGTTTGTTCAGTCGGGTGAGTGAGTCGTTCATGGTGTGTTGTTCATGGGGTGTCGAGTGTATGGCTGCGCAAGGCGGCGAGGTTGAGCACCCGCACGCCGCCATACGACACTTTGATCCAGCCTTGGGCCACCAAGCTTTGCAAAGCCATATTCACCCGCTGGCGCGACAAGCCCACCAAATACGCCAACTCTTGCTGGGTGATTTGCAGAACCTCGCCCACGCCGGGGAACAAAATAGGGTTGAAGAGCGCGGCCAAACTGCGGGCCACGCGTATATCGGGGTTGGTCATGCGGTCAATTTCTCGCGCTGCAATGAATTGACCCAAGCGTTCATTCAGCTGATTCATCACAAAACGGTTAAAGCCAATCGACTGCTCTAGCAGGCGGTAAAAACTGTCGACGGGCAAGCCCGCGACAACACTGGGTCTGAGCGCTTGCACGTTGTAGCGGTAAGGCTCGCGCTTGATCACCGTGCCCTCGCCAAACCAGCCGCCAGCCGACACGCCTGCATAGGTGAAGCTGTCGCCTTGATCGTTGTCCGCGCTCATTTTCAACAAGCCTTGCACCACCCCAAACCAATAGGTGGGCGCTTTGCCAATGCGACACACCCTGTCGCCGGTCAAAGCGTCGACAACAACGATTTGTGCGCTGACCCACGCTTGTTCATCGGGCTGTAAAACTTTCAGCCAAGGAATGCTGCTCAGCTCGCCGGCGTTGGGTGGGCGGCGGCGTTGGTGAAGGCTTAAATCGTTTTTCATTAAAAGAGGTATGCGCAATACATAAGGGCTTTCCCTTAATTGTCGTCGGCAAGACAAAAAAGCGTCAAAGTGACCTCTAATATACGCTCCCTGTTATGGACACGACTTTCCCCCGATTAATGCTAGACCATGCCACGCGCCGGCCCATGGCCACGGCTTTGCGCGAAAAAGAATATGGCATTTGGCAAAGCCTCTCATGGCAAGCCTTGGCCGAGATGGTCAAAGACTTGGCTTGCGGTCTTCACCTCGCCGGCTTGCAGCGCGGCGAGCATGTGATTGTGGTGGGTGCAAATCGCCCGCGCTTGTACGCCAGCATGTTGGCGGTGCAAAGCTTGGGCGCGATTGCCGTGCCGCTGTACCAAGATGCGGTAGGCACCGAATATGTCTTCCCCATCAACAACGCCGATGTGCGTTTTGCGGTGGTGGAAAACCAAGAGCAGGTCGATAAATTGCTGGAAATTCGCCCCGATTGCCCGGGTTTAGCGCATATTTATTTTGACGACCCGCGAGGTTTGCGTAACTACCAGCAAGCCGGTTTGCTCAGTTTGTCGGACGTGCAAAAACAAGGCCAGCAGTTTGCCCAGCAAAGCCCAGCTTTTTTTGACAAAGAAGTGGCCAGCAACCAAGCCGATGATGTAGCGGCCATGTTTTTCACGTCAGGCACCACGGGAAACCCCAAGGGTGTGGTGCATACCCACCGCAGCTTGCTTGACCGCGCCAAAGCTGGCGCCGACTTCGATCATTTAACTGAAAACGAAGAGGTCTTGGCCTATATGCCACCGGCCTGGATTGGTCAAAATATTTTCAGCTACGCGCAGTGGTTGTGCTGCGGCTATGTGGTCAATTGCCCTGAATCAGCGGCAACGGTGAATATCGACTTGAAAGAAATTGGCCCCACCTATTACTTTGCGCCGCCGCGTGTCTTCGAGGGCATGCTCACCACGGTGATGATTCGCATGGAAGACTCAAGCGCTCCCAAGCGCGCGATGTTTGCGTACTTCATGGATGTCGCCAGGCGCTACGGTTCTGCGCGCAGAGATGGTCAATCGATTGGCCTGATGGGGCAGTTGTTGTACGGCGTGGGCAATCTGTTGGTCTATGGCTCCTTGCGCAACAACCTCGGCTTCTCGCGTGTGCGTGTGGCCTACACCGCAGGTGAGGCCATTGGCCCCGACTTGTTCAATTTTTACCGCGCCATTGGCATCAACTTGAAGCAGTTGTATGGCTCCACCGAAACCGCCGTGTTCGTGTGTTTGCAGCCCGACACCCAAGCGCGTGCTGACACCGTGGGCGTGCCTTGCGCGGGTGTGCAAATCATGGTGGCAGACAACGGCGAGGTGTTGGTCAAGTCGGCGGGTTTGCTTAAAGCCTATTACAAAAACCCCGAGGCCACCGCCGAAGTGCTGACGGCCGATGGTTGGTACAAAACCAATGACGCAGGGTTTATTGACAACCAAGGGCATTTGAAAATCATCGACCGCGTCAAAGATGTGGGGCGCATCCAAGGCGGCAGCAATGACGGCGCTATGTTTGCGCCCAAATATGTGGAAAACAAGCTGAAGTTTTTCCCGCATATCAAAGAGGTGGTGGCCTATGGCGACGGCCGCGACAAAGTGTGTGTGATGCTCAATATTGATTTTGAAGCCGTGGGCAACTGGGCCGAGCGACGCAATTTAACCTATGCCGGCTACACCGATTTGGCACAAAAATCCGAGGTCTACCAACTCATGCTCGAGTGCGTGGAAAAGGTCAACGCCGACCTATCCTCCGACGCCTTGTTGGCCGGCAGTCAAATCAGCCGCTTCCTTGTGCTGCACAAAGAGTTGGATGCAGATGATGGCGAACTTACCCGCACCAACAAAGTACGGCGCGGCTATATCGCCGACAAATATTCGGTGCTGGTGGAGGCCTTGTACCAAGGCTTGGATCAACAGTTCATTGAAACAGCGGTCAAGTTTGAAGATGGACGCAGCGGCAGTGTCAGCGCCCATTTGCGTTTGATGGATGCGCGCACCTTCGCGCCTGTGGAGCGTGCCGCATGAGCAAAGTCATTGGCGACGTGATTTTGGATGTGCACAATATTTCGCTAAGTTTTGGCGGCGTCAAAGCCTTGGCCGACATCAGCTTCAATGTGCGCGAGCATGAGGTTCGCGCCATCATCGGCCCCAACGGCGCGGGCAAAAGTTCCATGCTCAATTGCATCAACGGTGTGTACACGCCCCAGCAAGGGCAAATCACTTTCCGTGGCCAAACCTTCAGTCACATGGACAGCCACCAAGTGGCGGTCATGGGCGTGGCGCGCACTTTTCAAAATCTCGCCTTGTTCAAAGGCATGAGCGTGCTGGACAACATCATGACGGGTCGCAATCTGCGCATGAAAAGCAATTTGCTGCTGCAAGCGCTGCGCTGGGGGCCGGCCGAGCGCGAAGAAATTGAGCATCGCAAAAAAGTCGAAGAAATCATCGACTTTCTGGAAATTCAACCCTACCGCAAAACCCCCGTGGGGCAGTTGCCTTATGGTTTGCAAAAGCGGGTTGATCTGGGCCGCGCTTTGGCCTTAGAGCCACAAGTGTTGCTCCTTGACGAACCCATGGCCGGCATGAATGTGGAAGAAAAGCAAGACATGTGTCGCTTCATCCTAGATGTGAATGATGAGTTTGGGACCACCGTGGTGCTGATCGAACATGACATGGGTGTGGTGATGGACATTTCAGACCGGGTGGTGGTTCTGGATTACGGTAAAAAAATTGGCGACGGCACGCCGGACGAGGTGCGCCGCAACCCCGAAGTGATCAGTGCCTATTTGGGCACAGGGCATTAACAAGCATGGCATTTTTTCTTGAAACTCTCTTGGGTGGCCTGATGGCCGGCATGTTGTATTCGCTGGTCGCTTTGGGCTTTGTGTTGATTTACAAAGCGTCTGGCGTGTTCAATTTCGCGCAAGGTGCGATGGTGTTGTTTGCCGCTTTGGCGATGGCGCGTTTTGCCGAGTGGTTGCCACAGATCACCGGCCTAAGCCATCCGGTGTTGGTCAACCTGATTGCTTTCGTGCTTGCCGGTGGCGTGATGTTCATCGTGGCTTGGTTGATAGAGCGCTTGGTGTTGCGCCGCTTGGTCAACCAAGAGGGCACCACCTTGCTGATGGCCACCTTGGGCATTGCTTACTTTTTAGAAGGCTTGGGCCAATCCATCTTTGGCAACGATATATACAAAATCGACATCGGCATGCCCAAAGACCCGGTGATGGCGTTTGAGAATGTTTTTCCAGGTGGTTTGCTCATTAACCAAGAAGATTTGATCGCTGCACTCATTGCTGCCTTGTTGGTGGCCTTGTTGTCTGTGTTTTTCCAAAAAACCGGTACCGGCCGCGCCCTGCGTGCCGTGGCGGACGACCACCAAGCAGCGCAGTCGATTGGCATACCACTCAACCGCATCTGGGTCATTGTGTGGTGCGTGGCCGGCGTGGTGGCCTTGGTGGCCGGCATGATTTGGGGCAGCAAACTGGGCGTGCAGTTTTCCTTGGCCACGGTGGCTTTGCGTGCTTTGCCGGTGGTGATTTTGGGTGGCCTGACCTCGGTGCCAGGCGCCATCATTGGCGGCCTCATCATTGGGGTGGGTGAAAAACTCTCCGAAGTGTTCTTGGGCCCCTATGTGGGGGGCGGCATCGAAATTTGGTTTGCCTATGTGTTGGCATTGCTGTTCTTGCTGGTGCGGCCTCAGGGTCTCTTTGGCGAGAAGATTATTGATCGCGTCTGACTATGTTTTACAGAGAAAACGGCCAATTCAAAACCAGCTACCAAGCGGACCAGCAAATCTTCCCGATTGCGCAAGACCGGGTGTTTGTTGTCTTGTTGCTGTTGGTGGCTTTTGCCGGCGTGCCTTTCTTCGCGTCCGACTATATGTTTCGCGCCATCTTGATTCCGTTTGTCATCATGGCCATGGCGGCATTGGGCGTGAATATCTTGGTCGGTTACTGCGGGCAAATTTCTTTGGGCTCGGGGGCATTCATGGCGGTGGGTGCCTATGGCGCTTACAACTTCTTCGCCCGCGTGCCTGACATGCCGTTGTTGCCTTCTTTGTTATTGGGCGGTTTGTGCGCCACCGCGTTTGGCATTTTGTTTGGCCTGCCCAGCTTGCGCGTGCGCGGCTTGTACTTGGCCGTGGCCACTTTGGCCGCACAGTTTTTTGCTGACTGGATGTTTTTGCGTGTGAAATGGTTCACCTTGGACACACCCTCGGGCTCTGTGTCGGTATCCAACCTTCAGATATTTGGTTTCCCCTTAGACAGCGATGTCAGCAAATACCTGTTTTGTTTGTCCTTGTTGGTGGTCATTGCTTTGTTGGCCAAGAATTTGGT
>CAMBXY010000101.1 GCA_945871945.1 Bordetella parapertussis | reverse complement strand
CGCGATGTGCATGTCGATATCGCTTCCGTGCAAGTCTTGCGTGGCTTTGGTATGCAGCTGGCCAAAGGCCAAATGGTGGGCTTGGTTGGGCGCAATGGTGCGGGCAAAACCAGTACCTTGCGCAGCATCATGGGGCATTTGAAATTGCGCCAAGGTCAACTGCTGTTCCAAGGCCAAGACTTGGCGCAGATGCCCGCCCATGCCCGCGCGGCACTGGGCATTGGTTATATGCCCGAAGACCGCGGCTTGGTGCCCGAACTCACGGTGGAAGAAAACATCGTGCTGCCTTTGTGGGTCAGTCCCACGCTGTCTTTGAACCAACGTTTGGCTTGGGTTTACGAGGTTTTGCCCGAACTCAAAGACATGTCAACACGGCGCGCCCTGCTGCTGTCTGGCGGTCAACAAAAACTCGTGGCGCTGGCGCGTGCCTTGGCGGTGGGCACGCGTTTGTTGCTGCTAGACGAACCCTTTGAAGGCGTGGCGCCGGCTTTGTCTATGCGCTTGTCTGAGGTGATTGGGCAGTTGAAGTCCACCGATTTATCGGTGTTGATTGCCCAATCGGATGTCAACCACGCCAATGATTTGTTAGACGCCCAAGTGGTGATAGAGCGCGGCGCGAACGCCGCTTAATGCCGCTTAATGTCGCCTGACATTACCTAGAAGCCTCAGTACAAAAACACCTTGCCCGGGTTCATGATGTTGTTCGGGTCCAGCGCGTGCTTGATGGTGCGCATCATGGCGACAGCGCCCGCACCGGCTTCGGTGACCAAAAAATCCATTTTGTGCAAACCAATACCGTGCTCGCCGGTGCACGTGCCTTCCAAAGACAAGGCGCGTGCAACCAATTTGTTGTTCAGGTCCTCGGCGGTGGCGCGCTCTTGGGCGCTGTTGGGGTCAATCAAATAGCCAAAATGGAAGTTGCCGTCGCCCACATGGCCCACCAGAAAATACGGAATGCCAGACTTGTCTACTTCGGTAACCGAGTCCAGCAAGCAATCGGCCAAGCGTGAAATAGGCACACAGGTATCGGTGCTGATGACGCGGCAACCGGCGCGGCTTTGCATACCCGCAAAGTAGGCGTTGTGACGCGCTGTCCATAAACGGGTGCGCTCTTCGGGGGTGGTGGCCCATTCAAACGCATGACCATCAAAATCGTTGGCGATGTCTTGCACGGTTTCGGCTTGCTCTTTCACGCTGGCGGGCGAGCCGTGAAACTCCATGAGCAGCATGGGCTGCTCAGGCAAGGTCAGCTTGGAGTGGGCGTTGACCATGCGCACCGCATTCGCATCAATCAACTCCACGCGGGCAATCGGTATGCCCATTTGGATGATTTGAATGGTGGTGCGCACAGCGGCTTCGATGCTGGGGAAGGAGCAAGTGGCCGCCGAGACGGCTTCGGGCAAGGGGTAGAGCTTCAAAGTGATTTCGGTGATGACGCCCAACGTGCCTTCGCTGCCCACCATCAAACGCGTGAGGTCGTAGCCAGCCGAAGACTTGCGTGCGCGCGTGCCCGTGCGAATGACTTCGCCGCTAGCGGTAACGACTTCCAGTCCCAAAACGTTTTCGCGCATGGTGCCGTAGCGCACTGCGTTGGTGCCGCTGGCGCGTGTCGCGCTCATGCCGCCGATGGTGGCGTCTGCACCGGGGTCTATAGGGAAAAACAAGCCCGTGCTTTTCACCTCTTCATTGACTTGTTTGCGTGTCACCCCCGCTTGCACAGTCACCGTCAGGTCTTCGGGGTTGATGGCCAGCACTTTGTTCATACGGCCTAAATCGATACTGATACCGCCTTGCACCGCCAGTAAATGGCCTTCCAGCGAGGTACCTACGCCAAACGGAATGATGGGCACTTTGTAGGCAGCGGCCATGCGAACGGTTTGCGCCACATCGTCGGTACTCTGGGCAAACACCACAGCGGCCGGTGGCGGCACGGTGGTGTAGGCAGACTCGTCACGACCATGCTGCTCACGCACCACCAGCGCGGTGCTGCAGCGCTCGCCGAAGTGGGCCTTCAATTCGGCAATCAACGCAGGCGGCACTTCGCGTTGGTTCACTTCGGGAATCAGGTGTTGGACGGAAGAGGGTGCATTCATGTCGGCGTCTCCTTGGGCGTTTCGCATTCTAAGCAGCATTGTGCGGGCGGCGTCAAGGTTCGCAGGCAAGCGCAATGCCTGAGACAATATCGCCAAACTAAAGGACAGAAAACATGGCTAACCGACTCACACAAATCACCACGCGCACCGGCGACGATGGCACCACTGGCTTGGGCGACAACCGCCGGGTCAGCAAAAACAGTTTGCGGGTTCATGCCATGGGCGAGGTTGATGAGCTCAACTCGCATATAGGTGTTTTGCTGTGTGAAGACATGCCCGCGCCCGTGCGCGCCTTGTTGGTAGAGGTGCAGCACCAGTTGTTCAACTTGGGCGGCGAGCTCAGTATTCCGGGTTTTGAGTTGCTCAAAGCCGAGGCGGTGTTGGCGCTGGATGTGGCTTTGGCCGAGCACAACGCGACCTTGCCCAAATTGCAAGAATTCATTTTGCCCGCTGGTGGCCGCGCAGCATCTGTGGCGCACGTTTGCCGCACCGTGGCCCGCCGAGCCGAGCGCGCGGTGGTGGCGCTGGGCGCAGAAGAGGCGTTGAATGACACCCCGCGCCAATACCTTAACCGTTTATCCGACCTGATGTTTGTCTTGGCACGTGTGCTCAACCGAATGAACGGCGGCGACGATGTGTACTGGAAAAGCCAGCGCTTAGCCGCAGCTGAAAACCCTTAAAGGCCGCCATATGTTGAACGAACTTGCGCTTTTATTGGCCATGGCCAACCCTGCATCTGCCGCTTGCACGCGGGCGGGCGGCACGCTGAGCTTTGTGCAAACCGACAAAGGCGAGCAAGGCATGTGCAGCTTGCCGTCTGGGCTGGTCTGTGAGGAATGGGTTTTCTTTCGAGGCGAGTGTGTCGCCGCCCCCTCGGCCCCTGTCAAAGAAAAAGAACCTGGCGTCACCCCCAAGGTTTCGGCCACGCCTGAGCGGCCGCGCGACTGAAGCTGCCCTAGCGCGGCGCCAACACCGACAAGGTCAGGCGCGACACGCAAGTTATGCGGCCTTGGTCGTCGTTCATGTCGATTTGCCAGACTTGCGTGCTGCGCCCAATGTGCACAGGACGCGCAATGCCATGGACCCAGCCCTCAGCCACGCCGCGGATATGGTTGGCGTTGATGTCCAAGCCGACAGCGCGGTGATCGGGCGGGCAAGCGTAAAAAGCGCCGCACGAGCCCAGTGTCTCGGCCAGCATGACGCTGGAGCCGCCATGAATCACGCCATAAGGCTGCTTGGTGCGCTCGTCGACCGGAATGCGCCCGCGTATGAAGTCGGGGCCAACTTCAATGAACTCTATGCCCAGCCGTTCGGCAGCGGTGGCAATGTGCGTGGTGGTCAGTATCTCGGTGCTGATGGGTTTGGTCCAAATTGCCATGACAATGCGGTTCTCATTTAAAACAAAGCCACATCTTAGTAGCCATGAATTCTTCTGCCAGCGCCTCGCCTCCCTTTGTTCCGCAAATGCGCCTTTACCAACAATGGTTGGCCGAGCATCGCCAATTGACCTTCGACGATTACCAAGACCTGTGGCGCTGGTCGGTCACGCACATCGAAGACTTTTGGCAGTCGGCTTGGGATTACCTCGACCTTCAATCGCCCACGCCGCACAGCTGTGTCTTGGAACGCAACACCATGCCAGGCGCGCGCTGGTTTGTGGGCGCGCAGGTGAACTACGCCCAGCAGGTGCTGCGTCATGTGGACGCGGCGCATGCCGCAGGGATGGCCGCCATCATCAGCAGCAATGAGCGAGGAGAACGTCGCGAGCTGTCGTGGCCCGAATTAAAGCGCCAAGTGGCGGCACTCGCTTTGCACTTGCAAGCCCATGGCGTGGCACCCGGCGACCGCGTGGCCGCTTACTTGCCCAATATTGCCGAAACCATGGTGGCGTTTTTGGCGGTGACCAGCGTTGGTGGCATTTGGAGCGTGTGCGCCCCCGACATGGGCAGCAATGCCGTGCTCGACCGCTTCAAGCAAATCAGCCCCAAGGTGTTGATCGCCATCGATGGCGTGACCTACGGCGGAAAAGACTTGGAGCGCCACAGCGTGGTCAGTGAATTACGCGCCGCTTTGCCAAGCGTAGAACATTTGGTCATTTACCGCAATTTGGGTGGTGTGCCCGTGCCAGACAACAGCAGCGACTGGGGTCAGATCATGCAGCGCAATGACGCGGCCACCCAAGCGTTTGAACCGCTGTGGATGCCGTTTAACCACCCCCTGTGGATTGTCTATTCCAGTGGCACTACCGGTCTGCCCAAGCCCTTGGTACACGACCATGGCGGCACCATGCTCAACGGCATGGCGCATAAAAACCTGCATTACGACGTGTCCTGCAGCTACGCGCCCAACTCTTGGGGCGAGAAGTTTCTTTGGTACAGCTCCACCGGCTGGGTGATGTGGAATGCGCAACTCAGCGGTTTGCTCAGCGGCACCACTTGCGTGATTTATGACGGCAACCCTGGCGGCTCCAAAGAGCGCCCTGACTGGGGCGTGTTGTGGCGCTACGCAGCCCTTGAAGGCGTGACATTTTTTGGCGGCGGCGCGGCCTACTTTGCCAACTGCATGAAAGCGGGTGTCGATTTGTCCGCCATAGACGGCTTGCACACCGTGCGCGCCTTGGGTACCACCGGCTCGCCCCTGAGCGCCGAGGTGCAGCAATGGGGTACCACCCAGTTTCAGAATTTGTATGCCAAGGCCGGCGTCCTCAAGCCCGATATTTGGTGGTGCAATATTTCTGGCGGCACCGATGCCGGTGCGTATGTGGGTGGTTTGCGCGACCTGCCCATGGTGGCGGGCGAAATGCAATGCCGCTTGTTGGGCGTGAGTGTCGAGGCATGGAACGAGCAAGGGCAAGCCGTGATTGACGAGGTGGGCGAGTTGGTGGTGACCCAACCCCTGCCGTGTATGCCTCCCTTCTTTTGGGGCGACACCGAGAACCAACGCTATTTGGGCAGTTATTTCGATACCTACCCGCCAGGCCAAGGACGGCAACCCGGCGGCGGTAACCTGAGCGCCGACGCTGGCGCGGTGTGGCGACACGGCGACTGGCTGAAGATCACGCCTGAGGGTCGCGCCATCATTTATGGCCGAAGTGACGCCACCATCAACCGCCACGGTTTGCGCATGGGCACCAGCGAGCTGTACAGCGCGGTTGAAGCCCTGCCCGAGGTGCTCGACAGCATGGTGGTGGATTTGGAATATTTGGGCAAAGACAGTTACATGCCGTTGTTTGTGGTGTTGCGTGAAGGGGTGACCCTTGACGATGCTTTGCGCCAGCGCTTGAGCGGCGCGATTCGTACCGCGCTCAGCCCTCGCTTTGTGCCCGACGAGATGTTTCAAGTGGCAGAAATCCCACGCACCCTGTCCGGCAAAAAACAAGAGCTGCCCATCAAGAAGCTGATGCTCGGCCAGCCGCTTGAGAAAGTGCTGAACAAAGACGCCATGGCCAACCCCGGCTGCTTGGACTGGTATGTGGCCATGGCCCAGCGGCATTTAAGTTAATTGGGGTCAGATTCCAATTAATTTCT
>CAMBXY010000100.1 GCA_945871945.1 Bordetella parapertussis | reverse complement strand
GACTTGTAGTGGTATTTGTTGTTGAAGTAGATGCGAGTCCAGAAGTATTTGGAGGCATCGGTTTGGTAGATGATGAGTTTGGAGGGATATCCACGGATGGTGTGGATGGACTCTTTGATGGGGGTGAGTCGGTTTCTCACAGGGGTGTCTGGGAGAGGAGTTTTGGTAGTCATAAAGACTGTTCGAGTTGTGAGTTTGGTGGTGGGTATGGAGTCGGGTATGGAGTCAGGTTTAGGAGTCGAATTTTGTCTCAAAAATGCGACTCTGACTTATATACTCACTTATATACTTTTGAGATGACCTCTTGAAACCAGCATGGATATTGAGTATAATTGTCAGACCTGTGGATTTTTCTTCATCATAATCCACAGGTCCGCGGTTCGAATCCGTGAAGCGCCACCAAAATTTATTGGCACTCATAAAAGTTAAGGTCTATAGCTTCGGCGATTTAAGAGCTAATCCAAGCTTTCGCTGGGACTAAAGTTCAACTCCACCTTGGCGCCACTGGGATCTAAACAAAACAACTGCCAAGGACCTTGGGGTCTATGCTGCAATTTATACGGGTATCCCATCGCGTCAAAAGTGGCTTTAACTGTTTTCAAGTCCCTTGCCGTGAATGCCATGTGGTCTATGACACCCGCAGGTGGATCTGGAATAGGCCGCTCAAAATACAAATGAAGCACCGCAGTGTCACCTGCATACAACCAAGCACCAGGAAAACCCAAGTCTGGCCTAGGGCCCACCTTTAAGCCAATCAGTCGCTCATAAAAATCCAGCGTTGCAGCTGGGTCTTTCGCCATAGCAGTGAAATGGTTCATCCCAAGAATCATGGTGAATAACTTTCTTTATCTCAAGTTGGTGTGGTGTGTTGGGCCAAAATGGCTATTTTGCAACCTCTTGTGCCTCCATGTCTAACTACGACACAACCCCCGATAACTTGCCTGTTCCTTTCGACGATGGCGCTGCCAAGCATTTGTTAGGTCTGCCCCTGCCTGCTGTTATCTTGATAGGCACCCACGCAGCTAAAGTGGATGTTTCGCTTTTGACGGGATGGGTGGTGATTTACTGTTATCCCATGACGGGTGTGCCCGGCGTGGCCTTGCCCCCAGGATGGGACCACATTGCAGGCGCTCGTGGTTGCACCCCCCAATCCAATGCTTATAAGCAAGCCCATCCTTCTTTCAAAGCTTTGGGGGCGCAAGTCTTTGGCCTGAGTACCCAAGACACGGCATACCAACAAGAAATGGTCGAGCGTTTGCAGTTGCCATTTCCTGTTCTGAGTGATGAGCATTTACATTTTCAGAAAAGTTTAAATTTACCCACTTTCGAATCTTTGGGTCAGACCTTGCTTAAGCGATTAACCGTCGTCGCGCATCATGGCGTGATTCAAACTGTGCACTACCCCATTTTTCCAAGTGATTCTGATGCAGCATGGGTGCTGGACTATTTAAAAGCTGTTCCATAATGCAGCCCATTCTTTGCATTTAATTACGCGTTTTTTGAAGTGACCTAAAGGGCCTTGTTGTATGGCATTTGATATTGTTGGAACCGCCCTTAAGCGACCCTACACATTTGTGGTGATGGCCCTGCTAATATTGGTGCTGGGTCCTTTAGCCGCCCTCAAAACCCCAACAGATATTTTTCCTGAAATTCGTATTCCGGTGATCGCTGTGGCTTGGGCCTATACAGGTTTACCGCCCGACCAAATGGCTGGACGCATCACCACCCTGTATCAGCGTGTGTTATCCACGACGGTCAACGACATTGAGCACATAGAGGCCAACTCCTATGCAGGTGTTGGCATTGTGAAAATCTTTTTCCACCCCGGGGTCAACATCGCTGTTGCCAATGCCCAAGTCACGGCAATCTCGCAATTGATGGTTCGCCAAATGCCGCCTGGCGCATTGCCGCCTTTGATCGTCAACTACAACGCCTCCACCGTCCCTATTTTGCAACTGGCTCTCTCGGGCCAAGGACTGTCCGAACAAAACTTGGCTGATATCGGTCTCACACAAGTACGAACGCCACTGGTCACGGTGGCAGGTGCGGCCATTCCCTTTCCTTATGGCGGCAAATCGCGTTTGGTTCAAATAGATTTGAAATTGCCAGAATTGCAAGCCCGAGGACTGAGTGCACAAGATGTGGCCAGCGCTTTGGCTGCGCAAAACATTGTCACGCCAGTAGGAACGCAAAAAATCGGCAGCTTTGAATACACCATCAACTTAAACAATGCCGCGGCTGAAATCAAAGACCTGGCAAATTTACCCGTCAAGTCGGTCAATGGCGCCATGATTTATTTGCGTGATGTGGCCGATGTGCATGACGGCAATTCGCCGCAAACCAATATCGTCCATGTCGATGGCAATCGCTCTGTGTTGATGTCTGTTTTGAAAAACGGCAGCACCTCAACTTTGGCTATCGTGGATGGTGTTCGCGAAAAACTTGAGAGCATCAAGTCGTCTTTGCCGCCCACTTTGGTCGTCAAGCCCATCAACGATCAATCCATTTTTGTGCGAGCCGCCATCAGCGCAGTGGCGATGGAAGCCGCCATTGCAGCTGCATTAACCAGTTTTTTGGTATTCCTCTTTCTGGGCAGTTGGCGCTCAACCGTCATCATCGCCATCTCTATTCCCTTGTCTATATTGGGCGCCCTGATTGGCTTGGCAGCCCTGGGTGAAACCCTCAACCTCATGACCTTGGGCGGCTTGGCTTTGGCGGTGGGTATTTTGGTTGACGACGCCACCGTCACCATTGAAAACATCAACTGGCACCTTGAGCAAGGCAAGGAAGTTGAAACCGCCATTTTGGATGGCGCGGCGCAAATCGTCACACCTGCCTTTATTTCTCTGCTGTGTATTTGTATTGTGTTTGTGCCCATGTTCTTTTTGGACGGCGTATCGCGCTTTTTGTTTGTTCCCATGGCTGAAGCTGTGATGCTTGCCATGGCTTTCTCATTTTTGCTGTCGCGCACCTTGGTTCCCACCATGGCCAATTACCTGCTTAAACCACATGCCCCATTGCCTCCCAGTCGCAATCCCTTGGTATTGTTTCAACGCAGCTTTGAAGCTGGTTTTGAGCAGTTCCGCGAGGGCTATAAAAATATCCTGCATTTGGCCTTGCTCAACCGAAGCAAAGTGGTGGTGGTGTTCATGAGCTTTGTCTTGGGCTCTTTTGCCTTGCTGCCCTATTTGGGCAGCAATTTCTTTCCTGATGTGGATGGCGGACAAATTCTGATCCATGCGCGAGTGCCCATTGGCACCAGGGTCGAAGAGACTGCATCGCGTTTTGCCATGATTGAAAAGTCTATAAAAAAGGTCATACCCGCAGAAGAAATATCCAGCTTGGTTGACAACATAGGTCTACCCCCTAGCTGGATTAATTTGATTTACAACAATACCGGTGTCATTGGCTCCCAAGATGGCGATATACAAATCGCTTTGCGTAAAGGCCATTTACCCACAGCCGACTATGTGCGTGAGTTGCGCGAAACCTTGCCGCGTGAATTCCCCGACACAGTGTTTTCTTTTCCACCCGCTGATATCGTCAGTCAAATCTTGAATTTTGGCGCGCCCGCACCCATCGATATACAAATACGCGGTGCCAATTTGGCAGACAACTTCGACTATGCCAATAAGTTGCTGAAAGAAATACGCATGATTCCCGGTGTGGCGGATGCACGCATACAGCAGTCTTCCAAGAGTCCTGCCATTGATGTGACCATGGACCGCGCTCAAGCCCAAGACTTGGGTATCACCCCCAAAGACGTGACCAACAACATGGTGGTCAACCTGGCCGGCAGCAGCCAAGTTGCACCCACCTTTTGGCTCAATCCTGCCAACGGCATCTCTTACAGCGTGGTCATGCAAGCACCCCAGTACAACCTAGATTCGCTCAACGACTTGGCCAACATTCCCGTGTCCTCTGGCAGCAACAACCATCAGCAGTTATTGGGTGGGATTGCCAGTTTTAGCCGCAGCACACGAAATGCCGTGGTGAGTCAGTACGACATGCAACCCATGGTGCAAATCAATGCCACCACACAAGACACTGATTTAGGCACTGTTGCCAAAGAGGTTCGTCGCCTCATCGCTGAGACTCAAGCCGATCTGCCCAAAGGAAGCAAAGTGGTTTTGCTAGGGCAGGTACGCACCATGGAAAAAGCCTTTTCTGGTTTGTTGTGGGGATTGCTGGCCGCCGTGGTGCTGATTTATTTCTTGATCGTGGTCAACTTTCAGTCTTGGCGAGATCCCCTTGTGATCATCAGTGCCTTGCCCAGTGCGCTAGCGGGTATTGTCTGGATACTGTTTGCCACGCGAACCACACTGTCGGTGCCCGCGCTCACGGGTGCCATCATGTGCATGGGTGTGGCCACCGCCAACAGTGTGTTGGTGATCACCTTTGCGCGCGAGCGTCTCGAAGAATGGGGAGACCCACTGGCCGCAGCTTTGGATGCAGGCTTTGTGCGTTTCAGACCCGTGCTGATGACGGCTTTGGCCATGATCATTGGCATGATTCCCATGGCCTTGGGGCTGGGTGAAGGCGGCGAACAAAATGCGCCACTGGGCAAAGCCGTGATTGGCGGCCTGTGTTTCGCGACTGTCGCTACCCTGGTCATTGTTCCCCTTATTTTCAGTATGGTTCATTCAAAGCGTAGTTCATCACTCGCCACCCCCTCGTCATTCGGAGTCAGTCATGTTTGAGTCATCAAGCCCTAAGGTGTCACGCGGTCTTTTATGGACCACACTGGTGTTGGCTGCTGCAATAGCTATTTATGTGGTTTTCAGCGGCATGGGGGCTCGCCAGTCTGATGCGGTTCGTCTCAATGATCGCGCTCAAGCGCAAGCTGTGATGACGGTGAGCGTGATTGCGCCCTCTATCGCCACGGGCTCTGCCAGTTTGGAGTTACCCGGTCGAATCGAAGCTTTTTCCAAAGCGTCCATCCATTCCCGTATCAGCGGTTACTTAAAAAGTTGGAAAGCCGATATAGGCACCCCTGTGAAAGCAGGTCAACTTTTAGCCGAGATTGATACGCCCGACCTGGATCAACAAATCCTTCAGGCAAAAGCTGAGTTGGCCAGCACCCAAGCCAATGCCGCACTTTCTGAAAACACCGCCAAGCGCTGGCAGTCATTGCTGGCCACCAACTTTGTGTCTTCTCAGGCAGTCGAAGAAAAACTCGGTGACTACAAAGTCAAACAAGCCATCGTGGCGGCCTCCCAAGCCAACGTCAACCGCATTGAAGCATTGAAGAATTTCAGCCGCATCGTTGCACCCTTTTCCGGTGTGGTCACCGCACGCAATACCGATGTGGGCGCACTCATCAATATCGCTGGGAGCGCGGGCAGCGAATTGTTTGTTGTCTCTGATATCAAACGTCTGCGTTTGTATGTCAATTTACCGCAAGCTTATGTGGCACAAATCCATAAAGGAACTGTCGCTAAATTCACTGTGCCGGGCAAGTCTGGCAAGACCTTCACCGCAACCGTGATGTCTTTGTCGCAGACCATCAATACCGGCTCTGGCAGCATGTTGATTCAGTTGGCCGCGGACAACCCCAACTCCGAGCTTCTACCGGGAGAGTTTGCCAATGTGAGCTTTGAATTAGCCGGCACATCAGCAGGGCTGAGCTTGCCACCCAGCGCCTTGATTTTCACTAAAACAGGTTTGCGTGTGGCCACTGTTTCAGCTGAAAACAAAGTGGTCCTTAAAACTGTCGTGATTGGGCGTGATTACGGAAATAAAGTGGAGTTGTCTTCAGGCTTGGA
>CAMBXY010000099.1 GCA_945871945.1 Bordetella parapertussis | reverse complement strand
TCAAACCCACAAACTTTCCCCAAATATCACACTGCCTTCGATAGAGTGGTAACTTGGCGTGAAATGGCCAATTGGTGTATCCAAAACCCCCAAGGTGGCAAGGTATTGGATGTGAGCGGGCCTGAAATGCTTGCCATTGAAGCCTACGCCTTTAACCTTCATCGTGGACTTCCCATTGAACCGGGTCTTGCAACTCGGCAAACCAAACCGGTCAAAGTTGATTACGGCAAAGGTTTTCCAAGCAAGCCCTCTGGCATTGGTTTTGACACCAAGTAACTACCAACGTTCATAACTTTGCACCCTGCCAAGAGCCTCATCAAAGTAATTTGTTCATACTCGCTTCATGCTTTTTGGACATCATTACTTTTTTGGGGCAATTTGGTTTTTGCTGAGCAGATCTGTGATCAACCCTTTACTAAAATTCCTTTGCACATTCAGGCAGATGAACGTGGGTGGGTCTTTGATTACCGCGCACGCTTGCAGTGGCAAAGATGTGCGATTGGACAAACTTGGGTAGAACAGCAATGCGTCGGCAATGCTGAAGTTATGACTTATGCTCAGGCTATCAGCACTGTTACCGAGCTTAATCGGCAAGCACTTGACGGCTTCAACGACTGGAAGTTACCTCATCTCAAAGATTTGGCTTTCATTGCCGAACAGCACTGCCGCAATCCACGCGTCAGGTTGGAATTGTTCCCAAACTTTCCCCCTGGTGTTTTTTGGAGCCGCTACACACGCATCGTTAATGACTTTGATCCATATGTTTTCACCATGGATTTTGGCTTTTCTGGTGTTTCGTTAAAACATCCCGAAGAGTCGCATTTTGTGCGATTGGTTCGGAAACTTCACTAACCTTCTCACCCCCATCCAAATGAAAAATCTAAATCGACGCATCTTTTTGATTCATTCAGCCGCACTCACAAGTGCAACTTTAGCCACTCAGGCATCCGCTGCAGACAATAAAATGAAAGCTGCTGCGCCTGGTGAAAAACTCTCGGAAACTGATGCGTATCCCAAGTCTATGGGTTTCAAATTGGAGACCAAAAACGTAGACAAAGTTCGCTATACACGACACACCACTGAGCAATATTGCAGCAGATGCCAACTCTACGAAGGCAGTGCAACGGAAGGAGAATGCTCTTTTTACGGCGGTCGAATCGTGCCTGCTGGTGGTTGGTGCAAAAACTTCAAGTTGAACAAATCTGCTGCCTAAGCACAAATCCCCAGCTGCGGCCTTCAGCGGCTGGGGTCTTTCGTGATATTAAATATTTAGTTAGCTCCCATATAAAAAAACAATTTAGATTTGTCAATTTCTTATTGACTATATGAAGTGTCAACCTATCATGACACATGATCTTTTTTTAATCTCACTTGTTTTTACTTATGCGCCAATTCGCAGGGGGTGTCCATGTTTAATCGTCTCGTTAAAGCTTGTTCGCTGAGTGGTATTCCCCTGCGGTCGTGTTTTTGGATCGGTATGCTCTTAGTGTTGACCGCCTGCGAGGAACCTGCCTCGGTGCAGCATGGCTACAGAGGCACGGGGATGCTGCAAATTTATAAACCTACTGCGCTTGCTATGGCAGCACCTATTCACGAAATACCCGAGCCCGAGCCCGTAGACCCGCCCGAGCCTGATGCCCAAAAACTCGATGAGCTGTACGAAAACGTTCAAGTGCTCAATGACTTGTCAGCGTTAGAATTTTCACGTTTGATGGCCGCCATGACCACTTGGGTGGCGCCTGAAGAAGGTTGCAAGTTCTGTCACAACACCAAAAACCTAGCCTCTGACGAGAAATACACCAAGGTGGTGTCCAGACGCATGTTGCAAATGACCCGCAACTTAAACAACCAGTGGAAAACCCATGTCAAAGAAACCGGAGTGACCTGCTGGACATGCCATCGTGGGCAAGCCGTCCCCAGTGGTGACTGGTTTAACAACCCAGGATTAGCGCATTCGCAAGGCAATATGCTGGGGGACAAAGCAGGGCAAAACACACCGACCATGTCTGAAGTGGCTAACTCTTCCTTGCCATTCAATCCCTTAAGCACTTATTTGGTCAATGGCGACTTCAACATTCGCGTTCAGGGAACCCAGACGCTGGCGGGTGAAAACCGCCGCTCCATCAAACAAGCCGAGCACACTTACGGCCTGATGATGTACATGTCCACATCGCTGGGCGTCAATTGCACCTATTGCCACAATACACGTGCCATGGGCGACTGGAACATCAGCACGCCACAAAGGGTGACGGCTTGGTATGGCATACGCATGGTGCGCGATATCAACACCAACTACCTCACCGAATTAGCCCAACTGTTTCCCCCTTACCGCTTAAGTGAAGAAGGAGATTTCCCCAAGGTGGGTTGCGCGACTTGCCACAAGGGCGCCTACAAACCGCTGTATGGCGTGAGCATGTTGCCCGATTACCCCGAACTTGCCAAAGACATCGTTTATGAGATTTCCACCGTCCCAGCCAATATTGCCGCCGCTCAGAAAAAACCTTAGCCTTGTCCTTTGCTGCATGCTCGGCATTGCCTTGCAGACAGCGGGGGCAATGGATACCCAGACTCCACAAGCGCAAATTGTGCGCATGTCTGAGCAGTCCCCCGCCAGCATGGGGCAGTTGTTGAAAGACCTTGGCGAAGCTGATGTGGCGGTGTTGGGCGAAGTCCACGACAACCCTCTTCATCACCAACTTCGCGCAGAGCTGCTGCGGCAATTGTCCCCCGCGAGTAAAACGGTGGTGGCCGAACATCTCAACTGGCAACAACGTTTTGAGCCTCAAGCCGAGTTATTGACAGGCTTGCAAGCCGCCGGTTTCGATGCCAAGGCCTGGGCTTGGCCTTTGCACCAAGCGTTGTTTGAAGCTGTCCATGCGATGAAGATGCCGCTGATGGGCGGCAATTTGCCCAGCGCGTCCATCAAAGAGGTGTTTAAAACCCAAGGCGCAAGCCTGCCAGAGCCGGTTCGGGCGGTGCTGGCCAAAGCGCCTTTCGACGCCAGCCAGCGCCAAGCCATGGAACAAGAAATTAACCAAGGCCACTGCGGTGCCATGCCGTCGAGCATGTTTGAAGGCATGACGGCGGTGCAGCGTGGCCGAGATGCCGCCATGGCCGAAGTCGCACTCGCGCACCTGCCCAGCATTGTGGTGGCTGGCAATGGCCACGCTTGGAAGCACCTGGGCGTGCCCTTTGCTGTGTACAAGGCAGCACCCCAACTGCGGGTGTTGAGCGTGCTGTTCATGGAATGGGACGACGCCCGGCCCAGCGCAGAGAAACAGGCTTTTTTGGTGGAGCTGAAGCCCCAAGCCGACTATGTGTGGCTCACGCCGCCACAAGCCAGAGACGACCCCTGCGAGTCTTTACGCAAGAAATAAGCTCTTCAGTTTTTTTACATCGATTCAAAAAACCCTGATGCCTTCGGCCAACCCTTAGTTCGGCAATACCGCTACAGTCTGCAACATGAAAAATATTTTGGTCTTAGGTGCAAGCGGCTTTGTCGGCCGCCATGTGTGTGAAGCGCTCAACCGCGCTGGCCTGCATATCACGGCGCCCACCCGTCGCTTGCCCGCTCGTTCGGTGCAAATGCTGCCCATGGTCTCGGTGGTGCAAGCCGATGTGCATGACCCTGCGCAGTTGGCTGCTTTGCTGCCAGGACACGATGCGGTGATCAACCTCGTGGCTATCTTGCATGGCTCGGCAGCAGACTTTGACAAAGTCCATGTGCAATTGCCCAAGCGGTTAGCCCAAGCCTGCATGGGCGCCGGTGTGCATCGCTTGGTGCATATCAGCGCTTTGGGTGCCGATACACAAGCGCCCTCTGAATACCAACGCAGCAAGGCGCGTGGCGAACAGGCTTTGCAAGGCTTTGCCGACCAAGGCTTGGCGCTCACGGTGTTGCGACCCAGCGTGATCTTTGGCAAAGACGACGCCTTCATCAACCTGTTCGCCAAACTGCAAGCCCTGGCACCCGTGGTGCCGCTGGCAGGTGCGCATACCCGCTTTCAACCGGTGTGGGTAAAGGATGTGGCACAAGCCGTGGTGTATGCGGTGCTGCACAGGGCAACAGCAACTCACACCTATGAGTTGGTGGGGCCGCACATCTTCAGCTTGAAACAACTGGTCGAGCACGCGGGGGTCTGGTCACGCCATCCGCGCTGGGTGATTCCCTTGCCCGGTGCCTTGGCCTATGTGCAAGCTTGGGTCATGGAACACCTGCCAGGCCCGACCTTGATGAGCCGCGATAACCTGGCCTCCATGCAGGTTGACAATGTGGCCAGCGGCAGTTGTCCGGGGTTGAGCGAATTGGGTATCAAAACCCCCACACCCTTGGCCAACATTTTCAGCTTGCCTTGAACCCCATGCAGACATACCTGGTGGGAGGGGCAGTGCGTGACGCCCTGCTGGGCATCACAGGCAGCGACCGTGACTGGGTAGTGGTGGGCAGCACCCCCGAAGCCATGGCGGCAAAAGGCTTTGTGCCGGTAGGCAAAGACTTTCCGGTGTTCTTGCACCCACAAACCAAAGAAGAGTATGCCTTGGCGCGCACCGAGCGCAAGAGCGCACCGGGCTACAAAGGCTTTGTGGTGCACGCCGCACCCGATGTGAGCCTAGAGCAAGACTTGGCCAGACGCGACCTGACCATCAACGCCATCGCCCAAGACGCCCAAGGCCAGCGTACCGACCCTTTTGGCGGAGAGCGAGATTTGCAGCTGCGCGTCTTGCGCCATGTGAGCGATGCGTTTCGCGAAGACCCCGTGCGCATTTTGCGATTGGCCCGCTTTGCCGCACGTTTCGCCGACTTCCAAGTGGCGCCCGAAACCCAAGCATTGATGGTGGAGATGGTGCAAGCCGGTGAGGTCAAGGCGCTGGTGGCCGAGCGTGTGTGGCAAGAGCTTGCCAAAGGTTTGATGGCGCGCCAACCCTCGCGCATGTTGCAGGTCTTGCGCGACTGTGGTGCGTTGCCCATCTTGCTGCCCGAAGTGGCGCGCTTGTACGGCGTGCCGCAAGAGGCGAAACACCACCCCGAGATAGACACCGGCGTGCATGTGGAGATGGTGCTCGACCAATGCGCGTTGGTGAACGCCTCGCTGGAGGTGCGTTTTGCAGCCTTGTGCCACGACCTGGGCAAGGGCAGCACCCACCCAGAGGCTTTGCCACGCCACATTGGCCATGAAGGCCGAAGCGTCAAACTTTTACGCGGTGTCTGCGAACGTTTACGGGTGCCGCAAAATTGCAAAGAATTGGCCGAGGTGGTGGCGCGGGAACACTGTCACATCCACGGCTGCCTGAGTTTGAGTGCCGAAGCGGTGTTGCGCTTGCTGGTGCGATGCGATGCTTTGCGCCGCCCCGAGCGGTTTGCCCTGGCCTTGCAAGCTTGCGAAGCCGATGCACGCGGGCGTTTAGGCTTAGAACTGCGCCCCTACCCGCAAGCCGCCCACTTAAGTGGCTTGTTGCAAGCGGCCTTGTCTGTGGACAACACCGCGCTGTCGGATGAGGCCATGCAACGCGGATTAAAGGGTGCGCAGATTGGCCAGCACATTGATGCAGCGCGTGTGCAGGCCCTTAAAGCCGCACTTACGAGCTAGCGGGCTGATCATTTCAACGTCGAATCTGCATCCCAACGTCCGCCTAAATTTTTCAGCAACTGCGTGACTGCCAGCGCTCGACGGCTTTGCACATCCAGCAAATTGCGTTGCGCGTTCAAAGCGCTGGCCTGCGCTGTCACCACATTCAAATAGCTGACCGTGCCAGCAGCGTACTGCGCTTCGGTGATGCGTAAATT
>CAMBXY010000098.1 GCA_945871945.1 Bordetella parapertussis | reverse complement strand
CGGCAATAGCTTCAAGTTTTTGGACAAGGGTGTGGTGGTGTTTATGGAGGGGTCAAGGGCGGCAAAGCGCCCAATTTGTTGGCCACCAGTTGGCAAGCCGTGATCAGGTCGGCCACGAGTCGCGTATCGACTTCGAGCATGCCCTCGTACTCACCAAGGTTGCGCGCATCATGGCATTTTGAAAGAATACGCCACACCTCTGGCCCTAGGCCCAAGGTGTGGGGCAACAACTGAAAAACAATAAAGCGATTGCCCGAACGGTAGCCATGCCAGCGCAAGGCCGCCAGGCACAAGGCGTGGGCTGCGTTGTAGGCCAAGTCAAACTGACTCTCCAGCGACAAGCCCTGGTGTTAGGCATCTTTCAAACGCGCCAGCCCCATGCGTTGAAGACCCGCAAATTCTTTGCTGTCCGGTGGCTCGGTACGCAATGGCTTGCCAGGACCCGTCAAATTTTCAAATGCCGAGGTCATGCGCCCCTCCAATCAGCCAAACCTTGGGCTGCGCCATGACGCGCGACACGAACGAACCGTCCTCCTTCAGCCTTTTGGCGAAATCTTGCGGCGTGAAGATGTTCGGGTTAACTTCTCTGCCCAGCAACTTGGTGGCCGCTTGCAGCGCCAGAATGGTGTCGCCAAAAGTCAAGGTATCACTCACCAGCATCAAGTCGATGTCGCTGCTGGCCGTGTCTTCTTTTTTGGCAATCGAGCCATACACAAATGCCGCCTTGATTTGCGATGCCAAGGGGGCAAGTGCTGCGCGCAAGGGCTCGGCCAAGCCCACGGTCTTGCGCACCAAGCCACACAATTCTTCATAAATGGGTGAGGCTGGATTGGCTTGGTAGTGCTTCTGATTGCCCACCGGCTTGACCGTGACCAACCCGCTCTGCGACAAGCTCGCCAGTTCGCGTTGCACCGCACCCGAGCCCACACCTGCCAGGTTGATCAACTCGGTGGCGTAAAAACTGCGCTCTGGCTGCCCAAACAGCAAACCCAGCACGCGCTGCTGTGTGCCAGAAAACAATGCGTCTGCCAAGCCGGCGGCACGTGGTGTTGAGGTGGTTTGATTTTTTGAAATACCCATTTTAGGCATTTTAATACCCAAAATGGGTATTTCGTAAGTTTGTGCCGATAGCTGATTTCATGACTACGCTTGCCCTTGCGTACTGTAGGTTTGGCAAAAAACGTCCAGGGTCAATATCGGGCACGAACTGCCCCTTTCAAACTCAGCAGCCATGGCAAGTAAGTCGCGGTCGCCAGATACCAGAGCCTGCGCTTTACCCACTACCGCCAAATGCATAAAAGGCAAATCCTGCGCATCGCGGCAATCGGGCACAGTGGGAGGCGGTTGCGCAATACGCACGGTTTCGGCATACGGCAAGTAATCGGCCAGCAACTCGTCTTGTTCAGCGGACGACAAACGAAACTTGGGGTAAGCCAATACGCGCACCAACTCTTGCACCGTGGCTGTACTGGCCAGTGGCAAGACCAGCCCACTTTGCCATGCGTGGCGCACCAACCCGACTGCGCCCCCGCGAAACACCAGGGCTGACAACACCACATTCGTGTCCAGCACCACACGAACCGCGGTGTTCATGCTTTGGGCATGGCCTTTTTGGCAGTCGCCTTCTTGGGCTTAGCGGGCGTCACCTGATAAGACGCAGCAGGCTCGTTGACCAGGGAGGTTGCAGATGTCCTCGCCCATGCCACGGCGGCGGCCATATCTTCATCGGTCAAACTTAATTCGGCCAGTTTGGCGCGTACAGCGTCCCCACGCTGAATGCGCACGGGCGTCAAAATAAGCTGCCCGCCTCGTACTTCGACATCGAAGTACTCTGTCGCTCCCACGGCCTGTGTCAGGCTCTTGGGCAAGGTGAGCTGGTTTTTGGAGGTAATTTTGGCAAGCATGATTTGTCCGAAAGTAAGGATTCATTACTTTAACCCAATTCTCTTTAGAACGGTTAACGGATCCATGCCACAATAAGCCTCAGTTGACGCCACCAGTTGCTTCAACATCAGCGCTTCTGCTGGGGCCGGATCAAACCCTGAGTTTGTTACCTACCTGCCCAAATGTGTTTCCTCGGTCTTTAGCTGGCTGCCTTTTTTTTGGCGGAACAGATCGAAACCCCAAGCGTTGCCCAACCGCGCGCTCCTGTATGAATTTTGATGAATTGAACTTGGCTCCGGCCATTTTGAAAGCTGTGCGCGAGCAAGGCTACGACACCCCCACCCCTGTTCAGGCCCAAGCGATTCCCGCTGTACTCGCAGGCCACGACTTGCTGGCAGGCGCGCAAACTGGCACGGGCAAGACCGCTGCCTTCACCCTGCCCATGCTGCACAAACTCAGCATGAGCCGCAGCGCCACCAACCGCTTTGGCGTGTTTGGCATCCGCGCCTTGGTGCTCACGCCCACCCGCGAGCTGGCGGCACAAGTGGAAGAATCGGTTCGCACTTACGGCAAACACCTGCAACTGCAATCTGCCGTCATCTTTGGTGGCGTTGGCATGGCAGCCCAAATCAAGACCTTGAAAAAAGGCGTCGACATCTTGGTGGCCACGCCGGGTCGTTTGCTGGACTTGCAGCAACAAGGCTTTTTGGATTTATCCACTGTGCAAATGCTGGTGCTGGACGAAGCCGACCGCATGCTCGACATGGGCTTCATCCATGATGTGAAAAAAGTGCTGGCGCTGGTGCCCAAAGAAAAACAAAGTTTGTTGTTCTCGGCCACCTTCAGCAAAGAGATTCGCGATTTAGCCGCCCAGTTGCTGCACAAGCCGCAAAGCATTCAGGTCACGCCTGAAAACACCACGGTGCAACTGATCAAGCAAGTGATTCATCCGGTGGGGCGTCAGCAAAAGAAAGCCTTGCTGGCGCACATCATCGACAGCAAGGAGTGGAGCCAAGTGCTGGTGTTTTGTCGCACCAAGTTTGGCGCCAACCATGTGGCGGACTTTTTAAACAAACAAGGCATCACCGCCATGGCGCTGCACGGCAACAAAAGCCAAACAGCGCGTACCCAAGCGCTCTCGGGCTTTAAGAGTGGCGACATTCGCGTCTTGGTAGCCACCGACATTGCGGCGCGGGGTATCGACATCGATGACTTGCCGCATGTGGTGAATTACGAAATCCCCAATATCAGCGAAGACTATGTGCACCGCATTGGCCGGACTGGCCGCGCTGGTGCCAGTGGAGAAGCGGTCAGTTTGGTGTCCTTGGACGAGGAAGGCTTTATGCAAGAAATTGAAAAATTCACACGGCAAACCATCGAGGTTGAAAAGGTCGAGGGCTTTGGCCCTGGGCCTGATGAACGGGCTGAGCCCATCGCCATGGGTCGCCAAACTTTGTGGGGCGGTTTAGGCAAACCACCGAGCCGCGATGTGATGGCTTCTGCTGCACGCGCTGCCCGCCAAGAAATGATGGAACGCATCCGCGAGAAGAAACCTGCTGGCGGTGGTCGCGGTGGGGAAGGCCGTGGACAGGGACAGGGACATGCTCAAGGCCAACGTGCTGCTGCACCAACCCCATCAACCCGCTCCGAGCGCCCGCCCCGCAGCCCCAACCCAGGCCAGCCCTCGCATGGCGCAGGCGCAGCGCACAACGGCCCACCCCGTGCCCAAGGCCCCCGCCGTGACCGCCCAGAGCGCGGCCCGCGCAACCCAGCGCCTGCTGGCATGCCCAACGACAACTTTGATCACCAGCCCCCAGCGCATCACCAAGAAGATGATTTCCAACCCCGCGCCAATGCGCATTTAGGCACCCAAAGTGGGGTCAATGCTTTTGGTCATAAATCGGGTGGCGGTGCAGGCCGTCAACCCGACCCCACTATGACTTCGGTTGATTTGCTCAGCCGAAACAACCGTGGTGGCGGTGGCGGTGGTGGCGGCAAACGCCGCACTGGCGGTGGCGGCGGTGGTGGTGGTAAGCCCGGCGGCGGTTACGCGGGCAAAAAAACCGGCGGCGGCTTCGGTCGCTGAAAAAGCTTAAAGCGCTTTAAACCCGATGTGCCCACTCGGGCACCAAAGCAGGTATGGCTTGGCCTTCAAAGTGGGCATTCAAGTTGGCAAAGGCCAAAGCTGCCATGGCTCGGCGCGTTTGAGCTGTACCGCTGGCGATATGCGGGGTCAGCACCACGTTTTGCAAATTGCGTAACTCAGCAGGCACACGGGGCTCATCGGTAAATACATCCAAGGCTGCGCCAGCAATCACTTTCTTTTGCAAAGCCTCAATCAATGCGGCTTGATCGACCACCGAGCCGCGGGCGACGTTGATCAGACATCCCTTGTGACCCAAGGCCTGCAAAACTTCTGCGTTGATGAGGTTACGCGTGGCAGGGCCGCCCGGGGTAATGACCACCAAATAATCTACCTGTGCGGCCAAGTCTTTGGCCGATGGGTAATAGGTGAAAGGCAATGTATGCACTTCATGCCTTGAGGTGTAAGCGATGGACATGTCAAACGCGGCTGCCCGCTTGGCGATGGCTTGGCCAATGCGGCCAATGCCTACCAAGCCCAAGCGCGCGCCGCTCATTTTGTTTTGTAAAGGGAAAGGGCCTTCAACCCAATCGCTGTTGCGAACAAACTTATCAGCCTGCGGAATACGCCTGGCGATCGACAACATCAGACCGAGCGCCAAATCAGCCACATCGTCATTGAGCACGCCTGGCGTGTGGCTGACCTTGATGCCGCGTTCCATGGCCCCGATGACATCAACACCGTCGTAGCCCACACCACAAACAGAGATGAACTCCAAGGCGGGAAACAGCGCCATCAGACTTTTATCGATGACTGCGTCTCCCCCGCCCACCATGGCACGGATGCGCTGCAAAGCACTGGGGTCGGTGATGTGATCGCGGTCATGCACCGTATAGGTGTTTTGCAGATCCGACATCAGGTAGGTGGGCAGGTTGGTGACCCGCAAAATATCAATCATGGTGTGCTCCTTGTGGCCCATACCCGTATAAAAATTCTCAACAAGAGGCATAGGCGCAACTAGTATAGGCACAGTCAAGGAATAAAATAACAACTTGTATATTCAGGTGTTGATTCATGTCCAAAATTTCGCTGGCCGATATGCGCAAGAGCTACCAAAGCGCAGAGTTGCTGGAAGACAGCGCGCAAAACCATCCCATGCGCCAGTTTGAGCAATGGTTGCAAGAAGCCATTCAAGCCGAGGTGCCCGAGCCCAACGCCATGACCTTGGCCACAGTGGGCAGCGATATGCGCCCCAGCACACGCGTGGTGCTGATCAAAGGCTGCGACGAACATGGTGTGGTTTGGTACACCAATTACAACAGCCGCAAGGGGCAAGAGTTGGCTGGCAACCCGTATGCGTCATTGCAATTTCATTGGGTTGAACTCGAGCGGGTGGTGCGCATTGAGGGTCGGGTAAGCAAAGTCAGCGAGGAAGAAAGTGATGCCTATTTTCACAGCCGCCCCCTAGACTCGCGCATAGGCGCATGGGCCAGCCCGCAAAGCCAGGTCATTGCCTCGCGTGCCCAACTTGTCACCCAAGCCGCCACCTACATGGCCGAGTTCGGCAGCCAACCGCCGCGCCCACCGCACTGGGGTGGCTACCGGCTCACGCCCGATCGTTGGGAGTTTTGGCAAGGCGGCGTAGCGCGACTGCACGATCGCTTGGTCTACCGTTTAGCCGATGGTCAATGGGACAAAAAGCGCTTAGCGCCTTAGACAGGTTTTAAGCTTTCAGCCACTGCGCAAAATGCTGGTGGAGTTTTTTCACCTTGGGCGCAACCACAAAGGTGCAATAGCCTTGGTGTGGGTGGTTTTGAAAATAATTTTGGTG
>CAMBXY010000097.1 GCA_945871945.1 Bordetella parapertussis | reverse complement strand
ATAGAAGTGACACGTACGCGGGCCCTGCGCGGCCCCAATCTATGGTCTAAACACACTTCAGTTGAAGCCTTGGTGCAATGCGATACCCAGCACAATATCGATTTACGCATCAGCGTCCCCGATTTTTCAAAGCGACTGAGGCATATATTTCCTTCCGTTTACAGCATCTACAACAGTTCATCTGAGTCTGCTTACACCTTTGCCCATGCCCTAGAAGAAGTCACCCTGTCTTTGCAAATTGAAGCGGGTTGTCCGGTCACTTTCAGCCGCACCACGGCCACGCCCTCAGAAGGTCTGTACCAAGTGGTGGTGCAGTACACGGTAGAGCAGGTGGGACGATTGGCTATTGGCTATGCGCAAGAGTTGTTGATGGCCGCTTTGAACAACACCGATTTCCCTCTTGCCAAGGTGATTGCCGAGTTACGCGAGGTAGATGAAGATTTGCGTTTAGGCCCCTCCACAGCATCGATCGTGAACGCTGGTTTGAATCGGCATATTCCGTTTATTCGATTGACCGAGGGTAGCTTGGTGCAACTCGGTTGGGGCAGCAAGCAGCGGCGCATTCAAGCCGCCGAAACCGATGCCAGCAGCGCCATCGCTGAATCCATCGCGCAAGACAAAGAGTTGACGAAAAAGCTTTTCCGAATGGCAGGTCTGCCCGTGCCTGAAGGCCGCCCTGTCAAAGATGTGGATGATGCTTGGGCCGTGGCGCAAGAAATTGGTTTGCCGGTGGTGGTTAAGCCCCAAGACGGTAACCAAGGCAAAGGTGTGGCGGTCAATGTGAAAACCCGCGCTGAGCTCGAAGCAGCTTACGCCATCGCCTTGCGTTTTCGCGAAGACATCATGGTCGAACGCTACTTGCCCGGCAGTGATTACCGCTTGCTGGTCATAGGCGACAAATTGGTGGCAGCCGCGCGCCGCGAGCCCGCACTCGTGGTGGGCGACGGCGTACACACTGTGCGAGAACTGGTGGCTATCGTCAATGTCGATCCTTTGCGCGGTGAGGGGCACTCCTATCCCTTGACACGGATTAGCATCGATGAAGTCGCCATGTCTTGCTTGCAAGAACAAAACCTGGACGACAGCAGCGTGCCGCCCAAAGGCATGCGCGTCATCATGCGCAACAACGCCAATTTATCTACTGGCGGCTCCGCCACCGACGTCACCGATGACGTGCATCCAGAAGTCGCCGCCAGTGCGGTCTTGGCCGCGCAAATGGTCGGCTTGGATATTTGCGGCGTCGATATTGTTTGCGAAACTATTTTGCGACCCTTAGAGGAACAAAACGGCGGCATCATTGAAGTCAATGCTGCGCCGGGTTTACGCATGCATCTCAGCCCCTCGTTTGGCAAAGGACGCGATGTGGGCAAGGCCGTCATTGCGCAAATGTTCCCCGAGGGAGAAAACGGGCGTATTCCTGTGGTGGCGGTAACTGGTACCAACGGTAAAACCACCACCGTTCGATTGATTGCGCATTTGCTGGCCTCCAGTGGGTTGCGCATGGGCATTGCCAATACCGATGGCGTCTATGCCAATGGCTACCAATTTGATTCCGGCGACTGTGCAGGACCGCAAAGTGCGCTTCGCGTGCTGATGCACCCCAATGTCGATGCTGCTGTGCTTGAAACCGCACGTGGAGGCATGCTGCGCGAAGGCTTGGCGTTTGACCGTTGCGAGGTTGCGGTGGTGACCAATATCGGCAGTGGCGATCACCTGGGCTTGAACTACATTTCCACCGTCGAAGATTTGGCGGTGTTGAAGCATGTCATTGTGCGCAATGTCGACCCCGCAGGTATGGCGGTTCTCAATGCCGAAGATCCTTTGGTGGTCGCCATGGCTGCCAAATGCCCCAGCGCCGTGACCTTTTTTGCTTATGACCCCAAAACACCTTCCTTGGCCACCCACCGTGCGCAAGGCAAGCGTGTTCTTTTTGTGGAAGAGGGTCACATCATCGCGGCCGAAGGTAAATTCCACATGCGCTTGCCCTTGTTGAACATCCCCATTACCCACAACGGCGCTTTGCGGTTTCAGGTGGCCAATGTAATGGCTGCTATTGCGGCGGGGTGGGCATTGAAACTGTTGTGGGAAGGCATGTGTCAAGCCTTAAGCCACTTTGTCAGCGACGCCCAAAGTGTGCCCGGCCGTTTCAATGTGTTTGATTACAAACAGGCCAAAGTCATTGTTGACTTTGGACACAATGCGGATGCGGTCAAAGCCATTGTGGACGCTGTGCAAATTTTTCCTGCTCGTCGTCGCAGCTTGGTTATTTGTGGCACGGGCGACAGGCGCGACGAAGATTTGCGCGCACTCACCCGTGGTGTGGGTCACGCTTTCGATGATGTGATTCTTTTTGAAGATGCTTGCCAGCGCGGTCGCTCAGATGGTGAGGTGATTGCCTTGTTGCGCGAAGGCTTGCAGGGTGCGACCCGGGTTCAAAATATCGAAGATGTTTATGGTGAATTCAAAGCCATTGACCGCGCCCTAGACAATTTGCAAGCCGGCGATGTTTGCCTGATCTTGATAGACCAAATTCAAGAATCGATGGCGCATGTGCAAATGCGCATGAACCAAGCATCAGTACCTGTCAAAGCCTGAACCTTTGATGCTGACCCACCAACTTTTAAGTTTGAAACTGATTGTTTTGGGTATGAGCTTGGTGTTGTGCGCCGTTTGCAGCGCAGAACCTCTGGACTCGCGCCTGCAATGCAAGCTGTTTGCGGGTGGGGAAGACCACCAGTTTATTTTTGTACCCACACCCCATCCTTACAGGGCCAAGCCGATTGATCTTGAGCGGTTTCGTTTCAAAGCGATTTTGTCTGCCAACGCAGAGCATATCGAGAACATCAAAATAACCGTCTCCTATCGAACCGACAAGCAGCCCCTTATTCTTCAGCAAGCCACTTATTTGCCGCCGTTTGTCTCGCACCAGAGTTTGACCGGCAGACAGCAGCTGTACTCGCCCAATTTGGGCCGAGAACTCATCTATGAATGCACAATGTTGACGGCACCATGATCAACCAATTAGTAACCTTCTTTTGCTTGGTGTTTATCGGCATTGCAGTTGGTCTCGGCCATGCGGTGGCTCAGGATGATGATGTGTCCATGGTGTTTGTGGGCGATTTAATGCTGGCCGATTTCCCTGGTCAGCGCATCAAGCAGGGACACAATCCATTCAAACCGTTTGCATCTGTTTTGAATAAGAGCGATATACGCATAGCCAACTTGGAATGCGTGATCTCCACCATGGGCACAGCCGAGGACAAACCCTTTACTTTCAGGGCCCATCCTCGCGTGCTGAAGTTATTGAAGAAACATTTTGATGCGGTTTCTTTGGCCAACAACCACACCGGCGATTTCGGTCATGCTGCATTTGACCAAATGCTTGGTTTTTTGACCCAAGCCAAGATGCCTTTTTTTGGCGGCGGGCGAGATTTGCATCAGGCGCATCAACCCTTGCTTTTTAAGCGCAAGGGAATCACCATTGCCGTGTTGGGCTATAACGAATTTTTCCCCCGCAGTTTTGAGGCCGATGTGGATCGTGCTGGCTCGGCTTGGAGCGATGACGAGCAAGTGGTCGCCGACATCAAAGCTGCACGTGAAGTGCACCACGCCGATGTGGTGATTCCTTTCATGCACTGGGGTGTTGAAGATGAGCCTTATGCCACCACGCGTCAGCAAAGCTTGGCCAAGCGCATGATCGATGCTGGCGCGGATGCGGTGGTGGGCTCTCATCCGCATGTGACCCAAAACACCGAGTTTTACAAAGGCCGCCCGATTGTGTACAGCTTGGGTAATTTTGTGTTCGATGGCTACAGCAGTTTGGAAAACACCACTGGCTGGGCTTTGCAGCTAGACGTCAACCGCACAGGCGTTCAACAAGCGCGTATCCATGTGGCGCGCATTGATCGCTACGGTACACCGCACCCTTCACGCAAAGACGCTGGCCAGTGCTGGCAGCGTGGCAACTCAAGCTTTGCGGATTGCCGTCCTTAGCTGAACAAATTTTTCAGCTTGTCGGCCCAACCGGCTTCAGAAGGCTTGTGTTTAGCGCCACCTTTTTTCAGTGACTCCTCTAACTCTTTAAGCAGCTTACGCTGAGGCTCGGAGAGCTTCACCGGTGTCTCTACGGTGATGTGGCAGTACAAGTCGCCCGGAAAACTAGAACGCACACCTTTGATACCTCTGCCGCGCAAACGAAATTGTTTGCCGGTTTGCGTGCCTTCGGGTAAATCGATGGCCGCTTCGCCACTGAGTGTGGGGACAGCGATTTCTCCACCCAAGGCAGCGGTGGTGAAACTGATGGGCACGGCGCAATGCAAGTCGTCGCCGTCACGTTGAAAGACATCGTGTTTTTGTAAGCGAATTTCGATGAACAAATCGCCGCTTGGGCCGCCGTTGGTACCGGGCTCGCCATTGCCGCTGCTGCGAATACGCATGCCGTCGTCGATGCCTGCGGGAATTTTGATTTCAAGTGTTTTTTGTTTTTTGATTTTGCCTTGACCGTGGCAAGGTGTGCAGGGGTCGGTGATGGTTTTACCGCTGCCACGGCAATTCGGACAGGTTTGTTGCACGCTGAAAAATCCTTGGCGCATTTGCACCACACCTTGGCCTTGGCAGGTAGCGCAGGTTTTGACCGAGGTGCCGGGTTTGGCACCCGTGCCTTCACATGTGCTGCATTCTTCAAAGCTGGGGATGCGAATTTGGGACTCTTTGCCCGCCGCCGCTTCCTCCAGCGTGATGTCCATGGCGTAGCTCAGGTCGTTGCCCCGAAAGACTTGTTTACCGCCCGCGCCTTGTTGGCGACGAGTTTGACCAAAAATGTCCCCAAAGATGTCGCCAAACGACTCACCAAAACCGCCAAATCCGGCGGCTCCGCCTGGACCGCCGCGCATATTGGGGTCGACACCTGCATGGCCAAACTGGTCGTAGGCCGAACGCTTTTCAGCGTCCGAAAGCATCTCATAGGCTTCCTTGGCCTCTTTGAATTTCACCTCTGCCGTAACGTCACCTTGGTTGCGGTCAGGGTGAAATTTCATTGCCAGTTTGCGGTAAGACTTTTTGATCTCTTCGTCGCTGGCGGTCTTGGGTACACCCAATATTTCGTAGAAGTCGCGTTTGGTAGCCATGTTTGTATCTAAGGGTGTTGAATGTGCCAACGCCGCGCAGCCTCTTCAGGCTCTGCGCGGCGTCATGGGTGGAGAAGGGTCAGCCTTTTTTCACTTCCTTGACTTCAGCATCGACCACATTATCGTCGTCGGGTTTTTGGTTCCCGTCAGGCGCTGCGCCACTGGCTGCCGCCGCTTGTTGCGCTTGCATATCGGCATACACCATCTCGCCTAATTTTTGGGCAACCGTCATCAGCGCCTCCGTCTTGGCCAAGATCTGGTCTTTATCCTCGCCCTTCAAAGCCTCTTCGACTTCTTTCACTGCGGCTTCGATTTTTTCTTTGTCGCCAGCTTCTACTTTGTCGGCGTGATCGACCAAGCTCTTCTTAACGCTGTGCACCGAGGCATCGGCGTTGTTACGCGCTTGAATCAGTTCCAGTTTTTTCTTGTCTTCGGAAGCGTTGAGCTCGGCGTCTTTCACCATTTGCTGAATCTCAGCTTCGCTCAAACCTGAATTGGCTTTAATGGTGATTTTGTTTTCTTTGCCGGTGGCTTTGTCCTTGGCACCCACATGCAAAATGCCGTTGGCGTCAATGTCAAACGACACTTCAATTTGCGGTGTCCCGCGAGCAGAGGGTGGAATACCTTCAAGATTGAATTCACCCAAAGATTTGTTGCCCGAGGCCATTTCGCGTTCACCCTGAAACACCTTGATGGTCACGGCGGGCTGGTTGTCGTCGGCGGTGGAGAAGGTCTGTGCGAATTTGGTGGGGATGGTGGTGTTTTT
>CAMBXY010000096.1 GCA_945871945.1 Bordetella parapertussis | reverse complement strand
GTGAAATGGTTCACCTTGGACACACCCTCGGGCTCTGTGTCGGTATCCAACCTTCAGATATTTGGTTTCCCCTTAGACAGCGATGTCAGCAAATACCTGTTTTGTTTGTCCTTGTTGGTGGTCATTGCTTTGTTGGCCAAGAATTTGGTGCGCGGTGCCATAGGCCGTGAATGGATGGCGATTCGCGACATGGATGTGGCTGCTGCCGTTATTGGTATTCGTCCCATGTACGCCAAACTCTCGGCGTTTGCGGTCAGCTCCTTCATCATTGGCGTGGCGGGCGCATTGTGGGCATTTATTTATTTGGGCTCTTGGGAGCCGGGTGCTTTCTCGGTGGACCAGTCTTTCCGATTGTTGTTCATGGTCATCATTGGTGGCTTGGGCTCCATCATGGGGGGGTTCTTGGGCGCTGCCTTCATCATTGTGTTGCCCATCTTCTTAAACCAGTTTTTGCCCATGCTGGCGGGTTTGGCTGGTGTTGAAATATCCACTACCGTGGTTTCGCACACCGAACTGATGATTTTTGGCGCTTTGATTGTGTGGTTTTTGATTGTGGAGCCCCACGGTTTGGCCAAGCTGTGGGCGATAGGAAAACAAAAAATGCGTGTTTGGCCTTTCCCATATTGATTTGCAATTCTCAAGGAGACGATGATGAAAACAAACAAGCGCTTACTCCCCGCCTTGCTCGCTGCTTTTGCACTGTCAGCAGCCATGCCGGTGCTGGCGCAGTCCAAAGACCAATTTGTGCCGGTACTGTCTTACCGCACTGGCCCCTATGCGCCCAATGGCACGCCATGGGCCAATGGCTTTGTTGATTATTTGAAGTTGGTCAACGTCAAAGGTGGCATCAACAACGTGAAAATTTCTTACGAAGAATGCGAAACCGGCTATGACACTGCGCGCAGCGTGGAGTGTTATGAACGCCTGAAAAGCAAGAACCCCAGCTTTGTACAACCCCTCTCCACGGGTGCCACTTTCGCCATCACCGAAAAAGCCCCTGTCGACAAAATTCCGGTGCTGACTGTGGGCTATGGCCGCAGCGAAAGCGCGGATGGTGCGGTATTCAAATGGAACTTTCCGATTGCTGGCACCTACTGGGTGGCGGCTGACACCATCTTGCAAGCCATCGCCAAAAAAGAGGGCGGTTGGGACAAGCTCAAGGGTAAGAAAATCGGTTTGGTCTACCACGACAGTCCGTTTGGCAAAGAACCTATTCCCTTGGTGCAAGAGCGCGCACGCAGCCACGGCTTTGAGTTGCAGTTGTTGCCTGTGACAGCCCCTGGTGTGGAGCAAAAAGCCACTTGGTTGCAAGTACGTCAAGCGCGTCCCGACTATGTGGTGTTGTGGGGCTGGGGCGTGATGAACTCCACAGCTATCAAGGAAGCGCAGGCCACCGGCTACCCCAGAGAAAAAATGTATGGCGTGTGGTGGGCCGGTGCAGAGCAGGACGTCAAAGACGTGGCCGACGGTGCCAAGGGCTACAACGCGGTCACGATTCAACATGGTGCCGAACCGAATGCTGATATTGTCAAAACCATGCTGGCCCAACTCCACAGCAAAGGCCAAGGCACTGGCCCCAAAGAAGAAGTGGGTCAGGTGCTGTATTTGCGCGGTGTGATGAGCGCCATGATTGGCATTGAAGGTATTCGTGCCGCACAAGAGCGTTTTGGCAAAGGCAAGGTCATGACCGGTGAGCAAGTACGTTGGGGTTTGGAAAACTTGAACCTCACCCAGGCCAAGTTGGACGCCTTGGGCTTCAAAGGCGTGATGCGACCCATCAGCACTTCCTGCATGGACCACATGGGCGCGGCTTGGACCCGCATCCACACCTGGAATGGCAAAGCATGGGAATTCACTTCCGATTGGATGCAAGCCGACGAACAAATTTTGAAGCCTTTGGTGAAAGCCACGGCCGACAAATACGCCGCCGAGAAAAAACTCAACCGTCGCACCGGCCAAGACTGCCAGTCTTGATGGTTTGAACCGGACACACGCATGAGCTCGCCCAACATTGTTTTGAATGTGAATGGCATTGAAGTCATTTACAACCACGTCATCTTGGTGCTCAAAGGCGTTTCTTTGCAAGTGCCCGAGCGCGGCATCGTCGCGCTCTTGGGCGGCAACGGCGCGGGCAAGACCACCACCTTGCGCGCTATATCTAACTTGTTGCAAGGCGAGCGTGGCGAGGTCACCAAAGGCAGCATCGAGTTGCGCGGTGAGCGCATTGAAAACCTCACGCCTGCAGATTTAGTCAAGCGTGGCGTGGTGCAGGTGATGGAAGGCCGGCATTGTTTCGCCCACCTCACGATTGAAGAAAACTTGCTCACCGGCAGCTACACGCGCCGCGACAAAGGCGAGGTGGCTGCCAACCTAGAGAAGGTTTACAACTACTTTCCGCGCTTGAAAATCCGCCGCGGCTCGCAAGCGGCTTACACCTCGGGCGGTGAGCAGCAAATGTGCGCCATTGGCCGCGCTTTGATGGCCAACCCCAGCATGGTGTTGTTAGATGAACCTTCTATGGGCTTGGCACCGCAAATCGTCGAAGAGGTGTTCAACATCGTTAAAGACTTGAACCAAAAAGAACACGTCACTTTTTTACTGGCCGAACAAAACACCCACATGGCTTTGCGCTACGCCGACTTTGGCTACATCATGGAGTCGGGGCGTATCGTCATGGACGGCGCAGCCCAAGACTTGGCCAACAACGAAGATGTCAAAGAGTTTTATTTGGGCATGGGCGGTGGCGAGCGTAAAAGCTTTAAAGATGTAAAAAGTTATAAACGCCGCAAGCGTTGGTTGGCTTAAAGGGATCAATATGACCGATTTCTACGACTCCCTCGAACAGCGCGACCCCGCTCAGCGTGAAGCAGCCTTGTTACAGGCCTTGCCGCTGCAAATCGCACAGGCACAAACCCACACCCCAGCGTGGCGGCAAATTTTGCAAGGCGTTGATGCCGCATCGGTGAACAGTCGCATGGCATTGGCGAAACTACCGGTCACTCGCAAATACGAGTTGTTGGCACGCCAACAAGAACAGCGCGCCAAGGATGTGTTCGGTGGTTTTTCTGCGCTGAGTTTTGGCAAGCAGATGCCACGCGTGTTTGCCAGTCCGGGTCCGATTTACGAGCCCGAGGGCGTGGCCAAAGACTATTGGCGCATGGCGCGTGCTTTGTTTGCTGCTGGTTTTCGCTCTGGCGAATTGATTCACAACTGCTTTAGCTACCACTTCACGCCAGCCGGTTCGATGATGGAAAGCGGTGCACATGCTTTGGGTTGCAGCGTGTTTCCCGCGGGCACAGGTCAAACCGAACAGCAGTTGCAAGCCTTGCTGGAACTGCGTCCCAGTGGCTACAGCGGCACGCCCAGTTTTTTAAAAATCTTGCTTGAAAAAGCGGCCGAGTCACAAATCGCCTTGCCGTTTTTAAGCAAAGCCTTGGTCAGCGGCGAGGCGTTTCCTCCTTCTTTGCGTGACTGGTTAGGCCAGCGTGGGGTGACGGCTTACCAGTGCTACGCCACCGCAGACATTGGCTTGATTGCTTTCGAGACCGCAGCGCGAGAAGGCTTGGTGTTGGACGAAGGCGTGATAGTAGAAATTGTGCGCCCGGGCAGCGGCGACCCCGTGGCCGAGGGCGAGGTGGGCGAGTTGGTGGTGACCACCCTCAACCCCGATTACCCCTTGATTCGTTTTGGCACCGGCGACTTGACAGCGGTCTTGCCAGGCATGTGCCCCACGGGGCGCACCAACCAGCGCATCAAAGGGTGGATGGGGCGCGCCGATCAAACCACCAAGGTGCGCGGCATGTTTGTGCACCCGGGTCAAGTCGATCAAGTGGTCAAGCGCTTCCCTGAAGTGCTGAAAGCGCGTTTGGTGGTCAGCGGCGAAATGGCAGACGACCAGATGCATTTGCATGTCGAAACCACGCAAGCCTCAGACAGCTTGCAAGCAGCACTGGCGCAAGCGGTGCGCGATGTCACCAAGCTGCGGTCCGAGGTTGTCTTTGTCGCCCCAGGCAGTTTGGCTAACGATGGTTTGGTGATTGCTGATGCGCGCAGTTACAAATAGTTGTTTCCTGCTGCTCTGCTTGGGCCTTGGCTCGGCATGGGCGCAAAGTTTTCCTATTAAAGATAAGGCCATCACGATTGTTGTGCCTTTCACGGCTGGCGGCCCCACAGATCGCTTGGCGCGAGACATGGCCGAGGCATTGCGTAAGCCCTTGGGCGGTGCCACAGTGGTAGTGGAAAACGCTTTGGGTGCAGGTGGCGCTATCGCCACCCAAAAAGTAGCCCGTGCCACACCTGACGGCCACACCTTATTGATTCACCATATTGGCATGGCCACCATGCCGACCCTCATCAGAAAACCCACATTTGATGTGCTCAACGACTTCGAGTATTTGGGCATGATCCATGAAGTGCCTATGACGATTGTGGCGCGCCCCTCTTTGGAAGCCAACAACTACAAGCAACTCAGCGCATGGGTGGCTGTGCAAAAAGACAAAGTCAATTTGGGTAATGCAGGCATTGGTTCAGCTTCGCATTTGTGCGGCTTGTTGTGGCAAGCCGCCACGCGCACCGAGATGACCACCATTCAATACAAAGGTGTGTCCATGGCCATGACCGATTTATTGGGCGGGCAAATTGATTTGCTGTGCGACCAAACCACCAACACCTTGACCTACATCGAGGCACGGAAAATCAAAGCCTATGCGGTGACGGGCAACAAACGTTTAACGCAAGCGGCTTTGAAAGATTTACCCACTTTGCAAGAGATGGGCTTGAAAGGCTTTCAGGTCAGCGTGTGGCATGCGGTGTATGCACCCAAAGGCTTGCCCGCTGAGACCAAAAACAAGTTGCATGCGGCTTTGCGCAGTGTGCTCAGCGATGCAGCCTTTGTGCAAAAACAAGAAGCACTGGGCGCGCTCATGATTGTGGACAAACGCACAGACCCGGTAGAGCATAAAAAATTTGTCGCCGCAGAAATAGCCAAGTGGGGACCCATCATCAAGGCCGCAGGCGTTTACGCAGATTAAACCCGCCAGCAACTTACTGTTTGAATCGCTTGCGCGTGAGGTGAAGCGCTGTCCACCAAGCCACGCTGGCGTACAGTGCCAACACACCCAAATGCAATAAAGCTTGATCGGGCCACTGGTCCATGAACAAGGGACGCACCAGCGCTACCGCGTGGGTCAATGGCAAACACCAGGCCACCCACTTGACCATCTCAGGCAAGGTGTCTAGCGGGAAAAACACCCCGCTTAAAAACATCATGGGGGTTAAAAACAAAGTGAAGTAGTAGGTGAAGAAGTCGTAGCCTTTGGCCAAGGCGTTAAAGATCAAGGCCAAGCAACTGAAGGTGATGCCCACGCCCAACAAAATAGGCCAAGCTATCAGGAGTTTCCAAGAGTGGCTGATGTCCAAGACCAGCATCACGATCAATATGGCGGTTGCCGTGAAGATGGCTTTGAAGGCGGCCCACAGCATTTCAGCCAACAGCACATCGTCAAGGCGTACCGGCGCGTTCATGATGCCGTCCCAAGTCTTTTGTACATGCATGCGAGAAAAAGCCGAATACAGCGCCTCGAAGGTGGCGGCATTCATGGCGCTCATGCACACCGAGCCGCTGGCCAAAAACAAAATATAGGGTACTTTTTCGTCGCCTTGCTGCACACCGCCCACCAGTGCGCCCAAGCCATAGCCAAAAGCCACCAACCACATCAAGGGCTCGGCAATATTGGCAATCAGACTGGGGATAAAGAGTTTGCGCCAGACCAAAAAATTACGCAAAAAGACAGGCCAAAACCGCAACTGCATCATCCGTCCTCTCGAATCTGTCGCCCAGTGAGTTTGAGAAACAGGTCTTCCAAATTGGCAGGGCGGTGCAGGGTGCGTAAACCCGGAATGTCCCCTAAGGCTT
>CAMBXY010000095.1 GCA_945871945.1 Bordetella parapertussis | reverse complement strand
ATTATTCCTACTAATAATAAAGTTAAGCCTAAACACAATGTTCTTTATGTAGTTCCCCACTACTACTATCTTTTCTCTAACTACTTAATTTCTGAGCAATTAAATTCCAATTCTTTAATCTATTTAAATGAATTAGGTGGTACTTTCATCCCTGAAAAGCCAATGGATTACGTTTTGCATGAGGGGGAAAATTTGTATTTTGAATGTGAGAGTGCTACGGAAGGTACTGAATTCTCTTGTTATGTTTATTGGGGAAATAGGCTTATTTGTAATTCTTTAATTACCTCATTTAATAAAGATACTGCGAAGAATATTTGCGCATTTATTGATAATATTAATGAGTAATCTGTATTTCGCAATCTGTGTATCAGCGTTTCAATTAAGCATTAAAACGAATAGGATTTTGCTTTGTTAAAAACAGACCCAACTCAGCTAAGTTACACGCACTCGTTTTGGTAGTCGTTTTAAGAAAAATCTCAGTTACAAATAAGCACTCAAAAACGCTATGATTAAGTAATGGCAACTATGTTAGATTGTTAGGCAAATGTTACACACTAATTTTTTATACAAAAAAACCTATACAAAACAACACTCAAAACAGTGTCCGTGGAAATACAAGCAGTGCCACGGAAAGCTTGCCTGACATGCCTGTCAATCTGTCTGCACCCCAAGCCTCTGATTTGTTGCCCGTTCCTGGGATTGACATTGGTACTGTAAGTGCCGGTGTTCGCAAAGCCAATCGCAAAGACCTGACGGTTTTCTCTATGGCAGAGGGCACGAGTGTGGGTGCGGTTTTCACTCAAAACCGTTTTTGTGCAGCGCCTGTTCAGGTCTGTCAATCGCATATGCAAGCCCCGCAAGGCATACGCGCCTTGGTCATCAACACGGGCGTAGCCAATGCCGGCACCGGCGAATCGGGTTTGCTGCACGCAAACCAAGTTTGCCAAGCATTGGCAGAGCATCTGCATATTCAAGCCCATCAGGTTTTGCCTTTTTCCACCGGCGTGATCATGGAGGCTTTACCGGTGGCGCGCATTGTGGACGGCTTGCCCTTGGCTGTGGCCGACTTGGCACAAGATCATTGGTCGCAGGCGGCCACCGCCATCATGACCACCGACACTTTGCCCAAGGCCATCAGTCGGCAAATACACATAGACGGCACAACCGTCACCATCACGGGTATTTCCAAAGGTGCAGGCATGATTCGCCCCAATATGGCGACCATGTTGGGCTTTATCGCGACCGATGCCAAGGTGTCAGCCAGCTTGATGGAGGGTCTGGCACAAGATTTAGCCCAAGCTTCTTTCAACCGAATCTCTATCGATGGAGACACATCAACCAACGATTCTTTTGTGGTGATGGCTTCCGGCAAGGCCGCCCACCAGCGTATCGACGATTGGACCAGCACACAAGGCATGGCCTTGAAACACGCCCTCACAGAAGTGGCGCGGTGGTTGGCGCAAGCGATTGTGCGAGACGGTGAGGGCGCCACAAAATTCATTACCGTGACGGTCGAGGGCGGGCTCAACAGCGCAGAGTGTTTGCAAGCAGCCTATGCCATTGCCCACTCGCCTTTGGTCAAAACAGCCTTTTTTGCCAGCGACCCCAACTTAGGCCGCATCTTGGCCGCAGTCGGCTACGCTGGCATTGCAGATTTGGCACAACACAAGATTGAGCTTTATTTAGATGATGTGCATGTGGTCACCCATGGCGGCCGGCATGCGGGTTATAAAGAGGAAGATGCAAAGCGTGTGATGAAACAGTCTGAAATCACGGTGAGAGTTGTGCTTGGCAGAGGAGACGCAACTGAGACAGTGTGGACCTGTGACTTAAGCCACGAATACGTCACCATCAACGCCGATTACAGAAGCTGATATGTCCATCAATGAACATCTAGAGCGCATGTTGCTGCGGGCTGAAACCTTGATGGCGCGCATTGAAACCGTGCTGCCCCAAGCCCTGCATGCCCCCGACTGGCGTGCCGGCATTGCTTTTCGCTATCGCAAGCGCAGCAACGGGCACGGTGTACTTGAACCGGTCAAACATATTGCTGCGATGACCTTGGACGACCTGAAAGAAATTGATCCCCAAAAAGAAAAGATTCAGCGAAACACTTTGCAGTTTGTGCAAGGCTTACCTGCCAACAATGTGCTGCTCACAGGTGCGCGCGGCACGGGTAAATCTTCATTGATCAAAGCCTGCTTAAACACCTATTCACCGCTTGGGCTGCGCTTGATTGAAGTAGATAAACCCGACATGGTCGACCTGCCAGACATCATTGATGTGGTGGCTGCACGGCCAGAAAAATTTATTATCTTTTGTGATGACTTGAGTTTTGAAGAAGGCGAGCCTGGCTACAAGGCCTTGAAATCTATTCTCGATGGCACGGTGGCTGCCGCCACGCCCAATGTATTGATTTACGCCACCAGCAATCGACGCCATCTCTTGCCCGAGTACATGAAAGACAACCTCAGCTACAAGTACACAGACGATGGCGAAGTGCATCCAGGTGAAGTGATTGAAGAAAAAATTTCTTTGTCTGAGCGCTTTGGCTTGTGGATCAGCTTTTATCCCTTCAGCCAAGACGCCTATTTACTCATCGTCGACCAATGGTTGTCTTCGCTGGGTGTGCCGCCCAATGAAGCGCTAAGCGCGCACCCCGAAGCCTTGGTGTGGGCGCTAGAGCGTGGTTCACGCAGTGGGCGCGTGGCTTTTCAATTCGCCAGAGATTTCGCTGGACGGCGCGGTGCACATTGATCCCTCTCGGGTCCAAGTGGCGGTAGGTGTGTTGATTCGTCCCGATGGCTATTTTTTATTAACCACCCGGCCCGCAGGCAAAGACTACGCCGGCTACTGGGAGTTCCCTGGTGGAAAACTAGAGCAAGGCGAAACAGTGGCGCAAGCACTGACGCGGGAATTGCGTGAAGAGCTGGGTATTGAGGTTACGCAGTGTCTTGCTTGGCAAAGCGAATGCATAGATTACCCCCATGCTTTGGTTCAATTGCACTTTTATAAAGTGCTGGCATGGCAGGGTGAATTGCAAATGCGTGAAGGCCAAGCGTTTGCTTGGCAGTGTTTACCTGTTGAGGTGTCTCCCCTGTTGCCGGGTACTTTGCCGGTATTAAAGTGGCTGGCCTAAGCGCAAAGCTCTATTTCAAACTCGGCATTTTCATTTGAAGCCTGTGGCTTGCCATCCCAGTTTTGGTTGATCAGCCTGACCCAAACCATCATTCTGTTGCCGCTGATCTCGGGCACCAAACCCAAGGCCGGATTGATGAAAACACGCATCAATTGAAAGCGTCCTTGGGGCAAGGCTTGCTGAAATTGACCGTTGGTGGCGATGACGCGTTGTGGAGCGCCACTCTCGCGCAGCAAGCGCATTAACAAGACCACGCTGTCATTGAGTGCCTTGAGTGGCTCAGACCACTTCAGAATATGTTGACGCCGCTCATCGGGGTCCAGTTCTTTCCAAGCGTGGTAGGCGGGTAAATCGAAAGCGCAAGTACCACCGGGTATGCCCACACGGTTGCGCAAACTGCTGAGAAAGTCGTTGTCGTTGACGCAGTTGCCGATGCGACTGCCCACCGTGTTAAAGCCAGTTTGGCATTTATCTATCTTCATCAAGAGTTCGTCCAGCACTTCTTCCGACACCGAGGGGTTGCCTCGGTAGCTGTTGAATTGGTGCTTATACCTGTCGAGCTCTTTCAAAATGTCGGATTTCAAATCGGAGCGGCCACCCACATCAACGATTTCAAACAGCGTGGTCAGCGCAAAGTGGTGGTCAATTTCAGAAGAACGCAATAAGAGTTGCTCAAACCTGCCTAGCAAATATTCCAGTCGCAAATACGTGCGAATTCGTTCATTAAAGGGGTGTTCGTAAAGAATCAAAATACTTCGCAGGTTGGTAAGTAATAAATGTTTTAAATGATAACCCCTCAATTGAAGCTTTTATCCCTTAAATGTGTCAACTTATGCAGGATTCCAAGCTTGGGCCTGTCTTTTTAAGACCTGAATGTCATCGCTGTCGTTATCGATGACCCATGTGGCTGTTGCCAATCGCTCTTGCCGGCTGGCTTGTGCCGCCATCACTGCTTGCACCTCTGCCCTGGTCCAGCCATTTCTGGCCATGACGCGGGCTATTTGTCTGTCTTCGCTGCAGTCGACCACGAGCACGCCATCCAACTGAGCTGGCCAAGAAGCAGACTCAACCAACAAGGGAATATCCAGCACAACCAAGGGCTTACCCTCGGCCTTAAAAGCCGCCTCCTGGTCAGCCATAGCGGCCCGAATCAAGGGATGCAAAACATCTTGTAACTGGGCTTTGGCTTGTGGCTGCGCAAAAATCAAAGCACGCATTTTGTTTCTGTCCATGCTGCCATCAGGGGCTATGAAGTCTTCACCAAAGACTTGGCGGATCTGAGAAAGCGCGGCTCCGCCTATGCCTGTCAACTGCCTAGAAATGGCGTCTGCATCTATAAAAACAAAACCTCGGTCGACCAGCAGGCTGGCGAAAGTGGATTTACCGCTGCCAATACCGCCGGTGAGTCCAATACGTTTGAAAGCAGTTTGTTGCATGCCTGCAGTCTATAAGAACAGCTAAAGCACCTGTCCCAACTGAAACACCGGTAAGTACAAGGCCAGCACCAAAGCCCCCATGACAGCACCCAGCACCACCATCATCAAGGGCTCTAGGAGTTGTGTGAATTCACGCATCAAGTGGTCTACTTGCGCCATATATTGATGAGCCAATTTGGCAAGCAATGAATCCAAAGCGCCGCTTTGCTCGCCCACGTTCACCAGTTGCACCAACAGGGGAGGAAACACCTGCGCGAAAAAAGCGTCAGGCGAAAGCCCCCGCATGGCGTCTGCCAAAGACTGGCCTTGACGGACCTTGCTTCTTAGCTCTATGGTTGCCAAACCTAAACAGCGGTTGGTGCTGCTGGCGGCAACCACTTCCAGCGCGTCCAGCATGGGCACACCCGCTTTGAGTAAATCCGACAGCGTCAGCGTCCATAAAGACAGCTGTGTGTGGTGAATCAATTTGCCCACCAGCGGAAAACGCAGCAAATGCGAATCCAGCCATAGATGAACAGGGGCCAACTGCATCAGCCGTTGGCCAAGCAGGCAGCCCAAGACCACGCAAACTCCCACGGCCACAGCGCCGCCGCTGGTGAGCCAGCGGCTGAGATGCAGCACGGCCGAGGTAAGCGCCGGTAACTCGGCACCCAATGAAGAAAAAATTCCTTCAAACACCGGAACTACCCAAACCATGATGACCGCCACCACCACCAAGGTGATGCAAAGAACCGCACATGGGTAAGCCAAGGCGGAGCGAATTTGCGAAAGAAGTGTTTGCCGCCGCTCGAGCAATGCCGCTAAACGCAGCAATACCTCGTCTAAGTTGCCCGCCACTTCTGCGGCACCCACCAACTCGCAATACAAAGCATCAAAGTGAAACGATTGCCTGAGCGCCGCATGAAACGCAGACCCGTTTTCAAGCGACACACACAAGCGCGCAATCAATTCGCGCATAGCTGGGGTTTGCGCTGAAATTGCCATGGTCTGCAAAGCCTGCAGCAAAGGCAGACCTGCCGCCACCAGCGTGCCAAGTTGTCGGGTGAAATGGCTGCTGTGCGCCAGCGAAGTGCTCATACCGAGGTGGCGGCCCAAACCTCTTCATGCGAGGTGATGCCTTGTTGGGCTTTGATCATGCCGGCTTGTCTCAGGGTGAGCACGCCGCTTTGCTGGGCGTGCGCGGCAATGCGCAGCACATCCGTGCCAGCAAGCAAAAGCGATTGAAGCTCTGCGGTCATGGGCATGACTTGGTGAATGCCAACCCGGCCTTTGTAGCCGTGTGTGCAATGGCTGCAGCCCACAGGCGTAAACCTTGACTCGCCGGCGAGTGGGCGTTTGCAGTGGTTGCAGAGTTTGCGTACCAAGCGTTGCGCACAAATCAAGGCCACGCTGCTGGCGATATTGAAGTCTGCCAAGCCCAGATGATGTAAGCGGTT
>CAMBXY010000094.1 GCA_945871945.1 Bordetella parapertussis | reverse complement strand
TCTTCCTGAAACTCACTGTTTTTTCGAATACCAATAAAAGACCAAGACACCGCCAAAATGGCGCGCCACAAGGGTCGCTTGACCGCTTCGGGTTGGGTGACGGTGGGATTGTCCACGCTCATGAGCCCACCTGATTTAAAGGCACAGACACTGCGGCACTGGGCGCGGGAGGTATGCCGCTGCCCACTTCAAAAAAGGTATAGGACAGCGTGATGGTGGTCACATCTTTAGAGAGTTTTTTATCGATGACAAAAGCCACCGGCCACAGCTTTTTCTCGCCTGGCGCCAAGGTGTATTGGTTAAAGCAAAAACACTCAAGCTTATTAAAATGCGCTCCAGCTTGCTTGGGCGCATAGCTGGGAATGGCCTGCGCGGACATGGCGCGGTCTTGCACATTTTGAAACTCATACATGACCGTGGCCATTTCGCCTGGATGAACCTTGAGGCTGTTTTGCATGGGCTTGAAATGCCAAGGGCCGCGCGCATTGGCGTCAAACTCCACAGTGATGAGGCGACTGGTGTCGACTTGGCTGTTTTTAGGCTCCGCCAAGCGGGCATTGCCCGAACCGGGCAGCTCTTTTTCACCCAAGGCCAAAATATTGATGCCCGTCATCTCGCAAATTGCCAAATACAAAGGCACCAGTGCATAGCCAAAACCAAACATGGCTAAGGTCACCACAGCGAGTTTTCGCAGCATCAGCAAGTTGGCGTGGCGCAGACCCATGGCTTTGGCTTAAACGGGGTTTAACAAAGTGATCTTGGCAAAGATGCCGATGAAAAAAACAACCGATACCGAGATCAATACCAGGCCTAGGCGAAGGTTGTTTTTTTTCTGTTGGGGCGTCATAGCAAAGGTTGTCGCTTTAAAGATCAGGCCACGATACGGGTAGCGTCGCGGTTGAGCTTGGGTGGTGTCTCAAAGGTATGGAAAGGTGCAGGAGAAGGAACTTCCCACTCCAAGCCTTCAGCAGCTTCCCAAGGACGCTGGGGGGCTGGCTCGCCCTTGCCGAGCATGGTTGGCAACACCACAAAGAAGAAGAAATACACCTGAGCAAAACCAAAGGCAAACGCACCCACAGAAGCCAGCGCGTTGAAGTCGGCGAATTGCATGGGGTAGTCGGCATAACGGCGTGGCATGCCAGCCAAGCCCAAAAAGTGCATGGGGAAGAAGGTCACGTTGAAGGAAATCAGGGTCCACCAAAAGTGAATCTTGCCGCGGGTTTCGTTGTACATGACACCGGTCCATTTGGGCGCCCAGTAATAGTAGCCCGCGAACATGGTGAACAAAGAACCCGCCACCAACACATAGTGGAAATGCGCCACCACGTAATAGCCGTCTTGCAGTTGCAAGTCGATAGGGGCCATGGCCAAGATGAGGCCGGTAAAGCCACCCATGGTGAACACGAAGATGAAGCCCACGGCAAACAACATGGGGGTTTCAAAGGTCATGGAGCCACGCCACATGGTGGCGATCCAGTTGAACACCTTCACACCTGTAGGAATAGAGATCAACATGGTGGCGTACATAAAGAACAACTGACCGGTGACCGGCATGCCAGTGGTGTACATGTGGTGAGCCCACACGATGAAAGACAAAATCGCGATAGACGACGTGGCGTAAACCATGGAGGCATAGCCAAATAATTTTTTGCGGGAAAAAGCGGGAATGATTTGGCTGACGATACCGAAGGCCGGCAAGATCATGATGTAGACCTCGGGGTGACCAAAGAACCAGAAAATATGCTGGAACATGACAGGGTCGCCGCCTGCGGCAGGGTTAAAGAATGTGGTGCCGAAATGGCGGTCGGTGAGGGTCATGGTGATGGCGCCAGCCAACACAGGCATGACAGCAATCAACAAATACGCAGTGATCAGCCAAGTCCAGACAAACATAGGCATCTTCATCAGTGTCATGCCAGGCGCGCGCATGTTGAGAATGGTTACGATGATGTTGATCGAACCCATGATGGAAGAAGCACCCAAAATGTGCAGCGCAAAAATAGCCGCGTCCATGGAGGGTCCCATTTGCAGTGACAAAGGCGCGTAAAGCGTCCACCCGCCGCTGGGCGCGCCACCGGGCATGAAAAAGGAGCCAGCCAAAAGCAAAGCAGCGGGAATCATCAGCCAAAAGCTGAAGTTGTTCATGCGCGCAAAAGCCATATCGGCGGCACCAATTTGCAATGGAATCATCCAGTTGGCAAAGCCCACGAAGGCCGGCATGATGGCGCCAAACACCATGATCAGACCGTGCATGGTAGTGAGTTGGTTAAACAACTCGGGGTTGACCAATTGCAAGCCCGGTTGAAACAACTCAGCGCGTATGCCCAGCGCCAAGACGCCACCAATGATCAACATGGTGAACGCAAACAGCAGGTAAAGCGTGCCAATGTCTTTGTGATTGGTCGCATACACCCAACGGCGCCAGCCATGTGGCGCACCGTGGTGGTCGTCGTGTGAATGGTCGGCCCCGTGGCCGTGGGGGTCAAGTACAGCGCTCATAGAAGATTCCTTGAAATTAAACGGGGTTACTTACGTGCAGCAAGCACTTCGGCAGGCTGAACCATTTGTCCGGTCTTGTTGGACCAGTTGTTTTTGGTGAAACTGATGACGGCGGCAATTTCGCTGTCGGAAAGTTGTTTCCAAGCGGGCATGGTTTGGTTGTTTTGACCATTCAGCAAGACTTTGATTTGCTTGAGGTTGTCAGCATCCAGCACCACAGTAGCCCCGTCCAGGGCTTTGATGGGGCCCATGCCTTTGCCAGTGGCTTGGTGGCAGGATTGGCAATTGGAGGCATAGACTTTCTCGCCCTTTTGCATCAACTCAGCCATGGTCCACACTTTGCTCGGGTCTTCTTGCTTGGCAGCGAGCTTTTTGTTTTGCTCCGTCACCCACGCGGTGTACTCTTCAGCGCTGACCACTTTCACATGGATAGGCATGTAAGCATGCTCTTTGCCACACAACTCTTGGCATTGACCATGGAAGTCGCCGGTTTTTTCTGCACGAAACCATGTGTCGCGAACAAAACCGGGAATAGCGTCTTGTTTGATACCAAAAGAGTTCACTGCAAACGAGTGAATCACGTCATTTGAGGTGGTGATGATGCGAATTTTTTTGTCGACAGGCACAACCAAGGGGTTGTCAACCTTCAGCAAATAGTCGTCGGTGGGTTCGGGCTTGCCGCTGTTGGACATTTCACGCTGCGCATTGTCCAAGGTGGAGACAAAGCCAATCCCCTCGCCCTCGCCCTTGATGTAGTCATAGCCCCATTTCCACTGATAGCCAGTGGCCTTGATGGTGAGATCCGCGTTGGAGGTGTCTTTGCTGGCGACCACGGCTTTGGTGGCTGGCAGGGCCATCAAAATAACAATCACAAAAGGCACTACCGTCCAAGCAATTTCAACTTTCAGCGACTCATGGAAAGTGGCGGCTTTGTGGCCCACCGATTTGCGGTGCTTCAAAATTGAATAAAACATGACGCCAAACACCGCCACAAAAATCACCGTACAGATGATCAACATGAACCAGTGCAGCCAAACTTGCTCTTCCGCAATTTTGGTGACCGGTGGATGCAGGTTCAATTGACGCACTGCGGGGCCGCCGGGTAAATCGTTGACCGCCCAGGCCAAGGTGGAGCCCAAGGCGAACAAGGCAATGCATGCCTTTTCAAATTTTCTGTAAATGTTGTTCATCATGTCTGTAAAGATTCAACAAGGGGGAAACCATTCAAACCATCGATTCTAACCATCACAGCAGAGAATCAGCCTGACGTGAATCTTTCAGTCTTAGCTCTTACGCTGGCTGGGGAGTTGACTTCGCAAATCACTCACCGAAATATGGGCCATTTCTAAGGGCAAAGCTTTCTCGGGGGCCTTAAAAGCATGGCCATAAATGATTTCAAAACGCAGCGCCAAACGACCTGAGCTTTGTGGGGTTATCAGAGTGTCTTGCAATGCTGTGTGCAGGCCCGACAACCATTTTTTGCCACGCAACGCCGCAAACCGTTGCGGATGTAAATTGCGCCCCAAACTGCGCAAGTCTGCCAACAAGGCTTGCACATGGGGGTAGGTCAAAGTGATGTGCTCCATGTCCATGATGGGCTGGGCAAAGCCTGAGGCCAGCAACATATCGCCCCAATCGTGCATATCGGTGAAGTCATGCGCTGCAGGGGGCCAGCCCAGTTGGGTGTACAGGGTCTTGAGGCTGCGCAAGGTGTCTGGCCCCAAACATGAAAACATCACAAAGCCCTCTGGGGCCAAGCAGGCTTGCCACTGCGCCATGCAGTCTTGGGGGCGGGCTTGCATGTGCAAACCCATATTCGCCCACAACATGTGTGCGGGTTGGGGCGGGGACAAAGCAAAGCGCGGCGAGTTTTGACGCCAACGTTGCCACCAAGGCAGGCTCAAATTTTGTCGCGCATGCGACAAAAGCGCGGCGCTGGGCTCGATGACCGTACAAGCAGATTGAGGGTATTGCTGACTGACCACGGCCTGCGAAGCCCAGCCACCCAAACTTGGTTGCCAATGCACCCAATGCGCGGGTGGGCTGCGAATAAACCCCAATCGCTGCGCCATGCGCTTGGCCACTTCATCATGCAACCAAGCAGACGGGCTTTGCACGGCAATGTGCTCCCAACGCTTGGCAGCCACTGGGTCTAAAGGGGGAAGCAGTTCACTTTTTTCGAGTGAAGAATTCGCAGACATAAAGCGCTTGAGTTTGTTCAGATAAGGTGTATGTCACCCACCCCTTCAGCATACCGAAAATGGCGACCACGCCTGAGCTTGCCGCGCTTAACCCTGCCGGGGCTGTGTCACGCCTGCGGGCAATGGGCTTGGCAAGCGCTGTGCCCTTTGTGTGAAAGTTTGGGCGACACCAGTTCTGTAGCAAGCTGCTTAGGCTGCGCATTGCCCTCTTCGCTTTCGACGTGCACAGCCTGCGCTACACAAGCGCCGCCTTGGTCGATTTGTGTCGCTGCCAAGGCCTACACCGCGGCTTGGAAAGACCTGATCAGCGCTTTCAAATTTGAGGGCCAAGCCGGTTTGGCTTATTTTTTAGGCCAGCAGATGCGACAAAAGGCAGCTATTGCAGAGTTGGTGCGGGCTTGTGATTACTTGGTGCCTGTGCCTTTGTCTGCGCAAAGATTACGCCAGCGCGGCTTTAACCAAGCTTTGTTGCTGGCCAGACAACTCTGCGCGCAGCGCTGTTTGGCGCAAGGGCTGATTCGCTGGCGAGACACCGCTGCGCAATCGGGCTTGCCGCGTCAACAGCGCTTGCTCAACCTAAACCAAGCCTTCATGGTGCCGCCCAAAAACGCACAACGCTTGCGCGGCTCGCGGGTGGTGTTGGTCGACGACGTGATGACCACGGGTGCCACCTTGCGTGCCTGCACGCTGGCGCTTTTGTCAGCGGGCGTGGCGCGAGTCGATGTGGTGGTGCTGGCACGCACGCTGGGCCTAAATTAAAACTCCATGCGTCAAGCCACAATGCAGGCTTAGACAGCGAGGCAGCATGTTTCACATCGTTTTGGTTCAACCCGAAATACCCCCTAACACCGGCAACATCATCCGCTTGGCCGCCAACACGGGTTGCAGTTTGCATTTGGTTGAGCCGCTGGGGTTTTCCATGCAAGACAAGCAAATGCGCCGCGCCGGTTTGGATTACCACGAGTACGCCAGCGTCAAACACCACGCCAGTTGGCAAGCTTTTGTTGAGGCCGAGCAGCCCAGCGTTTCGCGCAGTTTTGCCCTCAGCACGCATGGCAAGCAATCGGTATTTGCCCAAGCATTTCAGGCGGGCGACTGGCTGGTGTTTGGCGCAGAAACCAGTGGTTTAGCCCCTGAAGTGCGGGCTTTTTTTCAAGCCAAGAACATTCTTCGACTGCCTATGTTGGAAGGTCAACGCAGCTTGAATTTATCCAACGCCGTGGCCATCACGGTATTTGAAGCCTGGCGACAAAACAGCTTTGCCATCGCGCCACCTCAAGGGTAGCGGCGCACCAAAGACTCGGCCACACACACCGGTTTGTCTGAGCCCTC
>CAMBXY010000093.1 GCA_945871945.1 Bordetella parapertussis | reverse complement strand
CGCATACAATCGCCGGTTGCCCGAATCTGGAGAATTTACTGTGTTGATTTCATCTGCTTACGCCCAATCCGCCCCCGCTGCTATCGGTGGCAGCGACCTTGGCTCCTCGCTCATGAGCATGCTGCCTTTGGTGCTGATGTTTGTGGTGCTGTATTTCGTCATGATCCGCCCGCAAATGAAGCGCCAAAAAGAACTCAAGGCCATGCTTGACGCTTTGGCCAAGAGCGATGAAGTGGTCACCTCGGGTGGCATCCTCGGCAAAATTGCCCACATCAGTGACAGCCAAATTGGTCTAGAGATTGGCAACGGCGTGACGGTGCAACTGCAGCGCTCAGCGGTGGTGCAAGTGCTGCCCAAAGGCTCCATCAAATAAACCAACCCTGACTGAGCCATGAACCGTTACGCCCTTTGGAAATATCTGGTCATCCTTGTCGCTTTTTGCGTGGGTGGTTTGTACACCTTGCCCAATTTCTTTGGCGAGGCGCCAGCGGTTCAGGTGTCTGCTTCACGCGCCAGCGTCAAGGTGGACACCGCCACTTTAGGCAAGGTGGAAGAGGCGCTGAAAGCCGCATCTCTTAGCCCCTCGATGATTGGCTTGGAAAACAACTCGCTTAAAGCACGGTTCGAGACCACCGAGCAACAACTGCAAGCCAAAGACGCGATACAAACCGCGCTCAACCCGGATGCAGCCAACGCTGGGTATGTGGTGGCACTGAACCTGATTGCGCGCACACCCACTTGGTTATCGGCTCTGAGCGCAGCGCCCATGTACTTGGGGCTTGATTTGCGCGGCGGCGTGCACTTCATGTTGCAAGTCGATATGAATGCGGCATTGACCAAAAAAATCGATTCTTTAAGTGGCGATTTGCGCAGTGCTTTGCGTGAAAAAAGCATTCGCCACAACGGCATCTCACGCGAAAAAGAAACCATACAAATGGGTTTTCGTGATCAAGCTACCGCCGACGCCGCTGTGGCTTTGATGCGCGAGCAGTTCCCCGATCTGGTCTACGAGCTTTCAACCCAAGGCGACGAAGTCAAACTCAGCGCCAGCTTGAAACCCGAAGCCGCCAAACGGGTGCAAGACCAAGCCCTGAAACAAAACATCACCACTTTGCACAACCGTATCAACGAGCTGGGTGTGGCAGAACCCGTCATCCAACAACAAGGCTTGGACCGCATCGTGGTGCAGCTGCCTGGCGTGCAAGACACCGCCAAGGCCAAAGATATTTTGGGACGTACCGCAACCCTTGAAATTCGCATGGTTGAAGAAAGCAGCGAAGCGCGCTTAGCCGAACTGGGCAGCGGTGCCGTGCCTTTGGGTGCAGAAAAATACCTGGACCGCAGCGGCCAAGCGGTGATTGTGAAAAAGCAAGTGGTGCTGACGGGCGAAAACCTCACCGACGCGCAACCCGGCTTTGACAACCAAACCCAAGAAGCTGCGGTGCACCTGACCTTGGACGCCAAGGGTGCGCGTATTTTTAAAGAAGTCACCCGTGAAAACGTGGGCAAACGCATGGCCATTTTGCTGTTTGAAAAAGGCAAGGGCGAAGTGGTGACCTCACCCGTGATTCGCAGCGAAATTGGTGGCGGTCGGGTGCAAATCTCGGGTCGCATGACCACCATGGAAGCTGCGGACACCTCATTGCTGCTGCGTGCGGGTTCCTTGGCCGCGCCCATGGAAATCATTGAAGAGCGCACCATTGGCCCAAGCTTGGGTGCTGAAAACATCGCCAAAGGTTTTGACAGCGTGACTTGGGGCTTTGTGGCTGTGACCGCCTTCATGTGCATTTACTACGCTTTGTTTGGCGTCATCTCCAGCGTGGCGCTGGCAGTCAACTTGCTGCTGCTGGTGGCAGTGCTTTCCATGCTGCAAGCCACGCTCACCCTGCCTGGCATGGCGGCCATGGCCTTGGTCTTGGGCATGGCGATTGACGCCAACGTGCTCATCAACGAGCGAGTGCGCGAAGAACTGCGTAACGGCGCTTCCCCGCAAACCGCCATTCACATGGGTTACGACCGCGCATGGTCAACTATTTTGGACTCCAACGTCACCACCTTGATCGCTGGTTTGGCTCTTTTGGCCTTTGGCTCAGGGCCGGTGCGTGGCTTTGCGGTGGTGCATTGCTTGGGCATTCTCACCAGCATGTTCTCGGCGGTGTTTTTCTCTCGTGGCTTGGTCAATCTTTGGTATGGCCGACAAAAACGTTTGCAATCCGTCTCCATTGGCACGGTGTGGAAGCCCGACACCACCACCCAAAATGTGATCGCCAAAGCCAAAGCTGATTAAAGAAAGCCTGCCATGGAATTTTTCAAAATCCGCAAAGATATTCCGTTCATGCGCCATGCCTTGGTGCTCAACGCCGTGTCGTTCATCACCTTTATATTGGCGGTGTTTTTCCTCTTCAGCCGGGGTTTGCATTTGTCAGTGGAGTTCACCGGCGGCACCTTGATGGAGGTGAGTTTCTCCCAAGCCGTGGCACTCGACCCCATGCGCGAGCGCATCGCCGCTTTGGGCATCAATGATGTGCAAGTGCAAAATTTTGGCTCTTCGCGAGATGTGCTCATCCGCATGCCTGCGGCAAAAGGCAGCAACGCGGCCGAGCTCAGCACCAAGGTCATGGGCGGCCTCAAAGAAATGGACCCCAGCGCACAGTTGCGGCGCACCGAGTTTGTCGGGCCTCAAGTGGGCGACGAGTTGGCCATTGATGGCCTCAAAGCCTTGGCCTGCGTGGTCATTGGCATCATGATTTATTTGGCCATTCGCTTTGAATGGAAATACGCAGTGGCTGGCATCATTGCCAACTTGCACGATGTGATCATCATCTTGGGCTTTTTCGCCTACTTCCAGTGGGAGTTTTCGCTCCCCGTGCTGGCAGCGGTGCTGGCGGTGCTGGGTTATTCGGTGAATGAGTCGGTGGTGATTTTTGATAGAGTGCGCGAGAACTTTCGCCGCTACCGCAAGATGAATACGGTAGAGATCATCGACAACGCCATCACCTCGACCATCAGCCGCACCATCATCACCCATGGTTGTACGCAGTTAATGGTTTTGTCTATGTTGCTGTTTGGTGGAGCCACGCTGCACTACTTCGCCCTAGCGCTGACGATTGGAATTTTGTTTGGTATTTACTCGTCGGTGTTTGTTGCTGCTGCCATCGCCATGTGGCTGGGCATTCGCCGCGAAGACCTGATTAAAACAGTGAAAAAAGACGGTCCTGACGAAGACCCTAACGACCCCAACGCGGGCGCCGTGGTTTAGTTTGTCAGTGAGCGATACGGTCGCTCACGTCGTCGCACAACTCATCGAGCACCAAAGCGTCGGGCTCGATACCCGCACTCCAATAGACCATCAACACAATGATTTTCAAATCATCCAAGCTGATGGGGTGGGTGCTGACCGCCATGGCGCGGTCGACCACGATTTCGCGCACTTGCGGCGGTAAAACGCCCGCACCTTCCATGAAAGTAATAAAGCCCAAGCCTGCGGCGCCCAGTTGTTGTTGCTCTGAAATGGAATACACCCGCATGCTATTTGGAGACTGCACATAGGCGGTTTCCCAAGCGGTTTTAGGGGCATCGATGCGAATGGTTTCTGAGTTTTGTGCAGCGGTGTGTAGTCCAGCGAGCCAAGACAGCGCTTGCTCTATTTCATCGGCATCAAAGCCGGCCGCACTGAGTTTGCGTCCCAAAAGGGGCAACTCAGGACAGGCCTCGCCGCGCCAGTAGTGTTCGTACACGTACACAAGAACATCGAACATATGCAGAGAATATACCTTGTTTTCAAAGTCACTTTCCGCGCCGTTTTAACTGCTTATTTGTTCAGCAATATTGCACGCCATGCAGCCCGGTTAATTGAGGCTGCTCTGGTGCAAGCGTTGATAGGTTCCAGCGGCGGTGATGGACACGCAGGCTTGGTTTTGCATGAGCTGCAGCAAGGCCAACACCTGCGCCACCGGCAAATGGCTGCGCACGACCAGCACATCCAAGGTTTGCGCTTCATCCCCCAAGGCTTGCCACAGCGAAAATGCATGGGGGTCTTGCAAGACTGCTGGCAAGCTCGGCTTCAAAGGCTTAAGTGCCAAGCCGCTGAGGGGCGGCATTTCATCGGCAATGTCTTGGATGTTTTCCACCAACTTGGCACCTTGGCGCAACAAGGCGTGGCAGCCGCGTGACAGCGCTGAGTGAATTGAGCCTGGAATAGCAAACACCTCTTTGCCTTGGTCCAAGGCCTGTTGTGCCGTGATGAGAGAGCCTGATTGCAGCGCGGCTTCAACCACCAAAACGCCTTGGCTCAAGCCCGCAATCAATCGGTTGCGCTGCGGAAAATGGTGGGCCTTGGCAAGGCTGCCCAAGGGCAGCTCGCTGATGACCCAGCCGCAAGCGGCAATGTCCTGCGACAAACCAAGGTGCTGTCGTGGGTAGACCAAATCCAGACCCGTGCCCACCACAGCGAGTGTTGGGCAATGCGCGGTCTCCATGACTTGCATGGCACCTTGGTGCGCTGCGGCATCTATGCCCATGGCCATGCCCGAGACCACGGTGTAACCCCCAGCGCACAAGCTGTAGGCAAATGCGCGGGCGTTTTCTCGCCCTTGGTGGGTGGGGTTGCGACTGCCCACCACCGCCACCGCCGGCCCCAAAGGGCGATGCAGTTGGCCGCGCGCAAACAGCAGCAACGGCGCATCGGGCAAGGCCATCAGGTCTGCAGGAAAAGCCGCATCGTCCCAACTCCACACCGCATGCGACACACCTTGACCCGCGTCTTGCAGCCAACGCTGGGTACGCTCACAGTGTGCAGCCCAATCGGGTGGTTCGCTGTGAATTGCCGTGGCCAACTCTTGGCCCAGCTCTTGCGCCAACAAGGCCACAGCTTGTGCCCAAATGGCCGCCAAAGAACCGTAGGCAGCCCACAACTGACGCGCGCCGCGTGGGCCCAGCCCTGGGGTAAGCAGCAAGCGCAAAGCCAGCGGCCAATGCGCTTGGTTTGGCGCGAGGGAAATGTGCTGGTCTGAGGGCGTTTGAGAATGATTCATAGCAAGGTCTCTAAAACAGGGGGAGATCAGCTTAGAAGTCACGCCTCAAGCATGGGGTGGGCGGCGCTGTGCTTATTCCTCAGCCCAACTTCACCCTGCCGTCCAAAAAAGAGACAATACAGCCCCATGGCATTACTTACTATTCTTTCCTTCCCCGATCCCCGTTTGCATACTGTCGCCAAGCCCGTGGCTGTGGTGGATGAGCGCATCCGCACGTTGGCGGCTGACATGATTGAGACCATGTACGAGTCCAAGGGTGTGGGCTTGGCCGCCACCCAAGTGGATGTGCATGAGCGCGTGGTGGTGATGGATGTTTCTGAAGAGCACAACCAACCCTTGGTGATGATCAACCCCGAGCTGTTGTGGAAGAGCGAAGAGCGCATCAAAGGCGAAGAAGGCTGTCTGTCGGTGCCTGGGGTTTTTGACGCGGTTGAGCGTGCCGCGCAAGTGAAGATTCAGGCATTAGACGAACATGGTGAATTGCAAACCTATGCGGCCGATGGCTTGATGGCGGTATGCATACAACACGAGATGGACCACCTCATGGGCAAGGTGTTTGTCGAATACCTGTCCTTGCTCAAACGCACCCGCATTCGCGGCAAGCTGGTTAAAGCACAACGCGAACTCGAGCGCTAAGCGATGCGCTTGGTCTTTGCCGGCACGCCGGTCTTTGCCCAACAGGCGCTGGCTGCTTTGCACGCCAGCGGTCACGATATCGCCTTGGTGCTGACCCAGCCCGACCGCCCCGCGGGTCGCGGCATGCAATTGCAAGCCTCCACCGTCAAACAATATGCGCAGCAGCATGGCCTGACCGTATGCCAGCCAAGTGGCTTGCGCTTAGACGGCAAATACCCCGACGAAGCGGCGGCGGCGAAAGTAGCCATCGCACAATCCCAAGCAGACGCCATGGTGGTGGTGGCCTATGGCTTGTTGCTGCCGCCTTGGGCGCTGCACAGCGTGCCCATGGGTTGCTTGAATATCCACGCCTCACTCTTGCCGCGCTGGCGCGGTGCCGC
>CAMBXY010000092.1 GCA_945871945.1 Bordetella parapertussis | reverse complement strand
GCCGTGCCAGTTTTGCCCGCGCTGGTGTAAGTGGCACCCACAAAACTCGACGCCGACGTGCCCTCGATGTTCACGCCCTCCATGGCCTTTTTGATGATGTCGATATGCTCGGCTTGAAAAACCAAGGCGGTGGGCGCCTCTAGGGTCACGGCTTGGCCGAGCTTGGTTTCCACGTCGACCACCTCTTTCACCAAATGCGGTTTGGTGCGCACGCCATTGTTGACCACAGTGGCCAAGGCCTGCGCCAATTGCAGCATGGTGAAGCTGTTGTAGCCCTGACCAATGCCCAAAGAAATGGTTTCCCCCGAGTACCAGCGTTGTTGTTCGGGGCGTTTGTAACTGCTGCGTTTCCAATCGGTTGAGGGCAAGATGCCCCGCGCTTCGCCCAAGATATCTATGCCTGTCAGTTGCCCAAATCCAAGTTCTTTCATTTGGTCGTGGATCATGTCCACGCCCATGTCGCGGGCAAGCAGGTAGTAATAAGTGTCGCAGGACTGAACGATAGATTTGTACATATCGACTGTGCCGTGTCCGCCTTCTTTGTCGTCCCGAAAACGGTGGTCGCCGAACATGAAAAAACCAGGGTCATAAATGCTCTGGGTGGGCGTTCGTTTGCCCGTGTGCAAGGCGGCCAAAGACATAAAGGGTTTATAGGTTGAGCCTGGCGGGTAGGTGCCGCGCAGGGCGCGGTTGAGCAAGGGTTTGTCGGGCGACTCGTTAAGCAGTTTCCAGTTTTCAACATCAATGCCCTCGACAAACTGATTAGGGTCAAAGGTAGGCTTGCTGACAAAGCTCAAGACTTCACCGGTTTTCGGATCTATCGCCACCAACGCCCCGCGGCGGTTGCCATACAAATCTTCCACCAATTTTTGCAGCTTGATGTCTATCGACAGCACCACGGTGTTGCCGGGAATAGCAGGGCTGCTGCGCAGGCGGCGCACCGCTCTGCCGCCGGCAGAGGTTTCCATTTCATGCACACCTGTTTGCCCGTGCAGTTGCCGCTCAAAGCTTTGTTCAACCCCTAATTTGCCAATGAAATCGGTGCCGCGGTAATTACCGGTATGGTCGGATTCTTCGAGTTTTTCTTTTTCCGAGGTGTTGATGCGTCCTATGTAGCCAATCACGTGACTGGCCAACTCGTTATACGGGTAGTTGCGAAACAAACGGGCACGAATTTCCACCCCGGGAAAGCGAAAACGTTGTGCTGCAAACCGCGCCACTTCCTCATCGCTTAAGCGGGTGCGAATAGGCACGGACTCGAAGCTTTTTGATTCTTCGCGTAACTTTTTAAACCGCCTTTTATCGCGGCCTTGAATGTCGATGAGTTCAGACAGGCTGTCGATCACCTCGTCCAAAGAGCCTTGGATTTTCGAAGGCGTGATCTCCAGCGTATAGGCAGAATAGTTGGTGGCCAAGACCACGCCATTGCGGTCCATGATGACGCCGCGGTTGGGCACGATAGGGACGATGGCTGTTCGGTTGCTTTCGGCTTGGGCGATGAAATCTTGGTAGCGCCACAGTTGCAAATACACCAAGCGCACAAACAGCAAACTGAAAGCGATGAACACAAAAGCCGTCGCCACAAACACCCGCCCTCGAAAACGGCGCAGGTCATATTCGACATTGCGCAGCAGGCTCATAAGGGTCGATTTTTATCTGGGTCGGGGGCTCTGCGTTGCGGGGCCAGCAACAGCACTGACACCAGCGGCCACAACAAAGCTTGAATCAAGGGTGCCAAAAACATCGACCACCCGGGGAACAAACCCCCAGCGCCCATGCGCACCGCCAACTCAAGCAAATGCGTGGCCAAGAACACAGGCAACACTTGCAAGGCCTGCGAGGGCACATCAAACCACAAAATGCGCCTATGAATCATGGTCGCCAAAAACCCTTGCACCGTAAACGCCAAGGCATGCTGACCCAGCAAGGAGGTCTGATGCACATCGGTGAGCAGCCCCAAGAAAAAGGATATGCCCACGCCCACTTTGAGCGGCTGATGCACGCCCCAAAAAACCAGCAGCAAGGCCAGCCAATCTGGGGCCCATGGCGCATTGCCAAAAAAGGCCATGCTTTGCACCATGTCGAGTAACAAAGCCGCCACCAAAGTAAACAACATAAAGGTGGGGTTGGCTGGCAACAAAAGCTGCTGGCCACGCGGCATGATCATCGCCGCCCTCCTTTGGGTTGTACCGGCATTTCACGCTCAACTTGAACAGACTCGATGGGCAACTTCACCGGTGCCAGCACCATCACATGGCGTGCGCCTTGCACGCGGGCCAAGGACTCGCACAAGATGCGCGCAAACACCGTGTCCGCACGGCGCTCGACCTTCACCACTTTGGCAACCGGAATGCCCGGGGGATAAACGCCATCCACGCCGCTGGTGGTCAGCACATCATCGATTTCAATATCCGCATTGGTGGCCATGTAGCGCAACTCGAGCAATGGCGCGCCACCCGACTCGCCAAAGGCCACGCCACGCGCACCCGTGCGGGTATTGAGTACAGGAATAGAGTGTTCGCGGTCGGTGACCAAGGTGATTTCACTCACCAAGGGGTGCACCCGGGTGATTTGACCCAAGATACCTTGTTCATCCATCACGGGAGAGCCTTGGACCATGCCGCTGAGCGCGCCTTTGTCGAGCACCATTTTGCGAGTGAAGGGGTCGCCCGCTTCGTACAAAACTTCGGCTGCCACGGCCGGTGTGCCCATGCGCTGGCGCAACTCTAAGAGCTCTCGCAAATGGCGGTTTTCCAGTTCCAATTGTTCGAGTTGCACGGTGCGAACCGACTGCGCCAGCAATTGCGCTTGAGCCGCCTGCAAGTTGTCCAACACATCTTGCTTGCCTTCAAACACATCGCCCATGTCATGCCACGTCACTTGTGGGCGCAAAGCCAACCATTGGACCGGGTAGATCATGAGAGAAAGCACCCAGCGCGCAGGTTGCACGATGTTGTAGCGCTGGTCGGCCAACATCATGGCCATGGAAATGAAACTGAAAATAATCAGCTTGGTCAGCGCCGAGGTGCCTTGCTTGAAAAAAGGCGGCGGAGAACGCTCAAGCGTGCCGAGTGGCATTTATTCACTGGTGAAAATAGAACCCAACCGCTCCATGCGCTCCAAAGCCAAGCCGCAACCGCGCACCACACAGGTCAGCGGGTCTTCGGCGACCAACACGGGCAAGCCGGTTTCTTCGGCCAGCAAGCGGTCTAGGTCACGCAGCAAGGCACCACCACCGGTGAGCATCATGCCGCGCTCAGCAATATCGGCACCCAATTCGGGAGGGGTTTGCTCCAGCGCGTTTTTCACGGCCGAGACAATGTTGTTGAGTGGGTCGGTGAGGGCTTCTAGTATTTCGTTGGAAGAGATGGTGAAAGAGCGAGGCACGCCTTCGGAGAGGTTGCGGCCCTTGACTTCCATTTCGCGCACTTCACTGCCTGGGAAGGCCGAGCCAATTTGCTTCTTTATGGCTTCTGCGGTGGGCTCGCCAATCAGCATGCCGTAATTGCGGCGAATGTAGTTGATGATGGCCTCGTCGAATTTGTCGCCACCCACACGCACACTGCCCTTGTAGACCATGCCGCCCAAAGAGATCACGCCCACCTCGGTGGTGCCGCCACCAATATCGACCACCATGGAGCCACTGGCGTCGCTGACGGGCAAACCCGCGCCTATGGCTGCTGCCATGGGCTCTTCAATCAAATACACCTCGGAGGCGCCTGCACCGAGTGCGGACTCGCGGATGGCTCGACGCTCAACCTGGGTGGAGCCACAAGGCACACAAATGATGATGCGCGGGCTGGGCTTCAAGAGCGAGCGCGGATGCACCATCTTGATAAATTGTTTGAGCATTTGCTCGGTGACGGTGAAGTCGGCAATGACGCCGTCTTTCATGGGGCGGATGGCTTCGATGTTGCCAGGCACCTTGCCGAGCATGGCTTTGGCTTCGTGTCCCACCGCTTGAATACTCTTCTTGCCTTGGGGACCCCCCTCGTGACGAATGGAAACCACCGAGGGCTCATCAAGCACAATGCCACGGTCCCTGACGTAGATGAGGGTATTGGCTGTGCCCAAGTCAATGGCCAAGTCGGTGGAGAAATACCGACGAAATGCTCCAAACATCACAATCCTCTCTGGGTGTACCAGCAAAGACTGGATAATAACCGAACGACTGTGCCACTTTTGGCCACAGCCCTTGCTTTTGTTACCGACAATGTCCCTCACACCCAACGACATCCAGCGCTTGGCGCAACTCTCTCGCTTGAGCTTTGACCCGCCCGCCAGCCAGCACTTGCTGGAGGGCTTGAACAACTTCTTCGCTATCGTCGAGCAAATGCGCCAAGTTGATACCAGCGGCGTGGAGCCCATGGCCCACCCGATTGACGCCATGCCCGACCTCGCTGCCTATGCCCCCAGCGCCTCGCAAGGCATGGCTTTGCGCCTGCGCGAAGACGTCGCCAGCGAGCCCAACCAACGTGCAGCCAACCAACGCAGCGCACCTGCTGTGGAGCGCGGCCTCTTCTTGGTGCCGAAAGTGATCGAGTAAGCCATGAGTGAACTGCACACCTTGGGCGTGGCGCAACTGTCGGCGCTGCTGCACAAAAAAGAGGTCAGCGCCGTGGAGTTGGCCACGCGCCTGCTTGCTCGTTTGGGCGGCAACCCGCATAACGCGTTTTTAAGCGTGGACTCTGAAGTCACTTTGGCGCAAGCGCGTGCAGCCGACACGCGCATCGCAGCGGGTGAACACACGCCCTTGTTGGGCGTGCCCATCGCGCACAAAGATATTTTTGTCACCACCGACTTTCCCACCACCGCCGGTTCGCGCATCTTGGAGGGCTATCGCTCGCCGTTCAACGCCACGGTGGTTCAGCGTTTGGGCGAGGCCGGCATGGTGAATTTAGGCAAGCTCAGTTGCGATGAGTTCGCCATGGGCTCGGCCAATGAAAACGTGGCTGTGCCCTCGGCCCGTCCCCAAGCTGTCACCAACCCCTGGGACATCAGCCGCATTGCGGGTGGCTCCTCGGGCGGCAGCGCCGCTGCGGTGGCCGCATGTTTGACGCCGGCGGCGACGGGCACCGACACCGGTGGGTCCATCCGTCAGCCCGCTGCGTTTTGCGGTATCACCGGCATCAAGCCCACCTACGGCCGCGCCTCGCGCTATGGCATGGTGGCCTTTGCGTCCAGCCTCGACCAAGCTGGCCCCATGGCCCGCAGCGCCGAAGACTGCGCATTGTTGTTGAGTGCCATGTGCGGCCCCGACTTAGACCGCGACTCCACCTCGCTGGATGTGAAGGCGGAAGATTTTTCACGTCACTTAAACCAGCCTTTAAAAGGTTTGCGCGTGGGCATACCGCATGAGTTTTTTAGCGACGGCTTGGCCGCCGATGTGCGCGGGCCCATTGATGCGGCATTGCAAGCACTGCAAGCCCAAGGCGCAACCCTGGTTCCCATTGCCTTGCCCCGCACAGAATTGTCCATTCCCGTGTACTACATCATTGCGCCCGCCGAAGCTTCCAGCAACCTCAGCCGCTTCGATGGCGTGAAGTTCGGCCACCGCGCCAAAGACTTCACCGATCTCGCGGATATGTATGAAAAAACCCGTACAGAGGGTTTCGGCGAAGAGGTGAAGCGCCGCATCATGATTGGCAGCTATGTGCTATCCCACGGCTACTACGATGCTTATTATTTGCAAGCGCAAAAAATCCGCCGCATGATCGCCAACGACTTCCAAGAAGCCTTCAAGCAATGCGATGTGATCGCCGGCCCTGTGGCTCCTAGCGTGGCGTGGAAGTTGGGCGACAAATCTGCCGACCCGCTGGCCAATTACTTGGCCGATATATTCACCCTGCCCGCCTCACTGGCTGGGCTGCCCGGCATGAGCATTCCCGTCGGGTTTGGCGAAGCGGGTATGCCAGTGGGTATGCAGCTGATAGGCAACTATTTGCAAGAGGCCAAGTTGTTGAATGTGGCGCACCAGTTTCAGTTGGCTAGCGACCACCATTTAAAAAGCCCAAGGGGAGCAGCATGAGCGCCCTTCTCGTTCAAGGCTACGAAGT